>JAEOSV010000212.1 GCA_016840185.1 Candidatus Hermodarchaeota archaeon
AACCTACCCCGGAAAGCTGTTTTGAAAATGATTGTCGTTGGAGATGGGGGAGTAGGCAAAACAACCCTCATTCATCGATTCTTAACCGGAAACTATCTTGATCAGCGGATGACAGTAGGCTCCGGATTTGCCACACGAGACCTCGAGATGGAAGGTGTACTTGTAACACTGACCATATGGGATTTTGCCGGTGAAGAACGATTTCGATTTCTTTTACCAAGTTATTGCCGCGGATCATTGGGCTGTATTCTAGCTTTCGACTTTACACGTCCACCCACTTTCTATCATCTTGACGAATGGCTGAATCTAGTTCGAAACCATACCGACAATATTCCCATTCTCCTAGTTGGCACCAAACGCGACGTGGGAAACAAAAACAGTGACTTAGCCCTCGACTATGCGAAAATCAACAATCTTGCTGGTTACCTGGAAACGAGTTCTAAACTCGGACTGAATATCGCTGAAGTTTTTGAAACCATTTCCACACTCATGTGGAATCGAGTCACCACCGCTGACCCGTCTTCGACGATTAAAATTTCTGTCTAAGCTTCTCTCAGGCTTGCATAAAACCCATTTTTAATTTCGAAGAATCTCGAATTATAGAAATACACTTAACCAAGTCTCCCAACCGTTCAAACCCCAACTGGAGGGGAATTCCAACATTATTGAGATGTACTTAAATGACCCAAGCTGAAAAACCACCAACCAAAGAAGAACTCCTCGAAAAAGCTAAACAGCCAGCAAAAGAAGCCATGAAACTCCATCCATACTATAAAGGAAAAATCCAGACTATTCCCAAATGCACCATACGTGGCTTCGACGACTTCGCAATCTGGTATACACCGGGCGTAGCAGCTCCTTGTCGAGACATTCAGGCAAACCCCGAAAAAGTCTGGGAGCATACCAACAAAGGCAACATGATTGCCGTTGTAACCGATGGAAGTCGTGTCCTTGGGCTAGGAAACATTGGCCCTGAAGCGGCTGGTCCAGTTATGGAAGGAAAATCATTGATTTTCAAATATCTTGGAGGAATTGATGCAGTTCCAATTTGTTTGGACACACAGGATCCAGAAAACTTCATTCGAGCTACAAAGCTTCTTCAACCGAGTTTCGGTGGAATTAATCTTGAAGACATCTCCAAACCCAAATGCTTCAACATCCTACGAAGACTCCGTTCTGACATGAATATCCCAGTCTGGCACGATGATGCACAAGGCACTGCCGCTATCATTTTAGCAGGGTTACTTGGGGCTCTCCGATTTGTCGGGAAGGAACTGGACCAGGTCCAAATTTGCATGCTAGGTGTTGGAGCTGCAAATACAACAACAGCTGAAATTCTAATCGAAGCAGGTGTTCCACCTGGAAATATCATTCTTTGTGATCGTGATGGGCTCTTATACAAAGGCAGAGAAGACATGAAGTTCATGAAGGATGAAGAACACGAGAAGTATGACTTAGCGATTCTAACCAATGCTGAACAACGAACTGGTGATTTCGGCGAAGCGCTACGTGGTGCTGACGTATGCATCTCTGCATCCGCACCAAAACCAGGGCTTATCAAAAAAGAATGGGTAGAACGAATGGCCTCTGATTCCATCGTGTTTGCCTGTGCCAATCCCCTACCTGAGATTTGGCCCTGGGAAGCAAAGGAGGCAGGAGCAAAAGTCGTAGGCACTGGACGCTCGGACTTTGATAACCAAATTAACAATAGCTTAGGCTTCCCTGCAATTTTCCGGGGTGCTCTCGATGTTCGTGCAACAACCATCACCGATGAGATGTGCATTGCTGCAGCTGAAGCACTAGCGGACATTGCTGAAGAGCGCGGGCTCCGTGAAGATTATGTGATACCCAGCATGCAAGAATGGGAACTCTATCCACGAGAAGCTACAGCAGTGGGTATGAAGGCAATAGAACAAGGCGTTGCACGCAAGGAATGGGAAGCAGATGAACTCCTGAATCATGCCACAAAAATCATCAAACGCTCCATCGATGTCACCCAATCGCTAATGGATAATGGGTTCATTCCAAAAGCACCAGTCTAACTATAGGTGTTTTTCCACAATCGAGTCACCAAGGATAAACCTTTAACAGTTACACTTCACACTCAGACAGTACCTTTTACAAAAATTCACGAGAGTAACAAGAATGCTAGCCATTGTCTCGGATTTAGACGGAACCTTGCTCGATGTTCGAGACCGTTTTATTTACGCCCAAATCAATGCACTCAAAAAGTTCGGTCATATAGTTACACCTGACCATGTCAATCCTCTCGTAGAATATACCATGGATTACGAACAATTCTTGGACGGCTTAGACATCGCCTTCTCCCAAGACGAGCTCATCCAGTATTTCTTACTCATCGAACAGGAATTTTACAAGGGCAGGCAATACTCATTTGTGTTTCCCGGCGTCATTGAAGCCTTGAAAAAGGTTCGGCCAGAGATCGATGCCCTACGACTCATGACATCTCGCGCTTGGGTCGAAGAAACAAGGCAAGAGGTAAAGCACTTCGGATTAGACCAGGTTTTCGACAATCCAATTTATACTCGCGGTGATTTAGCACGAGCTGAGGGCGTAGATGAAGTGCCCCTATATCCATACAAAGATCATCGTCAACGACTCATTCGCCTAGCAATCGCAGACTTGGAACACCTAACTCAGGTTTGGGTGGTGGGTGATTCCCCCAGTGAAATGGAAGCGGCATATGAAGATGGCTACAAAACTGTGGGGGTTCTAACTGGGTTCTATACACGTGAGGCAATGAAACCGTATTGTACCCATATCATTGACTCGGTAGCAGACATTGGGACCGTTCTTTAACCTTTCATCCTCACAGTTCATAGTCAAGCTTATAACAGGACCAAACCTCCATTCTCTTCATCTACAATGAAGTTGAAGGCATTCTTATCTGATCTTGATGGCACCTTAATAGATACTAGAGCGCGGGCGATACACGCCCACTCTAGCGGATTAAAGAACGTTGGTTACACAGTTCACCCTGATCAGATCAAGTCCATGTACCAGTATTCATTTGATTCTCGCGACCTTCTCCAACGATTGAATATCCAACTTTCCGACTCGGAATTCAGTAAATACATCGCAGGCTTCCGAAAATATTTCTTTTCAGCCGTCGCCTACTCCCGAGTCTTTCCGGGAACAATTTATGCTCTAAAGCAAATTCAACCTCTCACCGAACACATGCGGATAATCACATCACGTCAAGATATTCAGCAAACACTCCAAGAAATCAGGCATTTTAGCCTCTACTCCTGGTTTGAGAAAATTTTCACCCGGGGAGATCTCGCCAACGCGGAAGGCAAAGACCGCGTCCCGTTGTTTCCCTTCGTACCACACCGGCGAAGATTAATCCGGTTAGCCCTTCAAGATGTCAAATCAGAAGGTGAGGTTTGGGTTGTAGGGGATTCAGCAGGTGAATTGGAAGCTGCAAAAAGCTTAGGGTGCAAAACAATTGGTGTACTCACTGGATTTGGAAACCAAGAGGACCTAAGTCCATTTACTTCCCATGTCATCAACTCGTTTGCAGATATTGTGCATCTTATCTAGTCTGTTGTGTTAAGGTTTGTAGATATGTGTCCCAATCCATCGTCTCCCAAATCATCGAAATGCGAATCCAACTCAACTCAAATCAATACACGACAATATCAAGAACATATCCTGAAACGAATCAAAACAAATCGGAATCGCAACATTTTGGTCGAACTGGATTGTGGACTCGGAAAACGTGTCCTTACCTACAAATTGATTACCGACCAATTTCCCGATACCCGATTCATCATTACCGTCAACTCCTCGTCCTCCCTGCAGGAAACCGCTCAATACCTCAAAGAAGAATACGGCGGAGTCGAGGGGCTAGGTGTCCTCTCACAACGTGTCCAAGGACGTAGACGGGAACAGCTCCTCCAGGATTCCCGAGTCACCCTTTGTACACCCCGGGTACTCGCTAACATCCTTAAAAAAGGCAATCTCACAGCTTCAGACTTTGAAGGATTACTCATCAATGAAGTAGATATCATCCTTCGACGTGTCGGCCACAACCGTATCCTCATTCAACCCTGGAGCTTTCTCCTTGACTTCTTCAAAGACAATTGGGTTATTGGGCTCAGTGGAACCCTCCGAGACGAGCATGTTGTAATTGATGAAGCTCAACTTCACATTCGTGATGAACTCCAAACTCTTGCAGAATTTCTACCCAACGTTGAACTCATAAGCATGAACGAGCTCGCCGACACAGATTTGGGCGAATACATAAAACCAACCGTCCTCGAGGTTACACCAGTAACGGACCCTGTAATCCGGGCTATGGCTCTTATTCTTGATGATCTTATCCAATCTACTCGTGAAGAAATCTATCGAGTCGTTCTAGAGGAATCCAACCAATCCCTTAAGGAATTACCCGAGTCCACGCGTACGTTACACCTGATGCTCCACGAACTGCCAATCACTGAGGAACTCGGCCAACAATACAGTGGACTCCTCATGACCCGTAAATACCTCTATGGTATGGCATCCAAGAGCTTCCGACGCTACCTTCATCACCCCACCATCAAACCCCAAATCGATGTCAACCGAATGATGCAAGACTGGCCCAAAATCACCCCGAAATCTCTTGAAGCTCGCGAACTAGCCCTCCAAGCAAAGAAAACCGTCATTCTATCCTCCTACCTCAATGTGGTCAGTGAAATCGGTGATCTCCTAACCCAGAAGGGTGTGAAAACCTTTCAACTCACAGGACGAACTAAAGACAAACAGGCTGTGCTCTCACAATTCAAACAAGCTAATCCACCAGCTGCAGTCATTCTTTCTCCTGTAGGTGAACGGGACCTCGATTTACCCGATGCTGATTTGCTCATAATTTGTGATACAGTCAACACGACCAAGACAATCTATCAGAAAATGAAGCGTAGTCGAGGTGGACGAGTAGCGTTTCTCGTTTATGCCGATACATCAGAAATTGGAAAACTAAGACGCCTCCTAGACAACATTATGGAACGATACCCTTGGTCCACTAAACTCGGAGAAACCCAAGCACTCTCTTGATTATTTTTGGCGGTTCTTCTCATCGAGTGAGCCAACGTAACCAGACGTTAATACTCGCAAGGATTACCAATATACAAAGAAAAAGATTCAGAACCATGAAAGCGATAATATTCATTGTAAACGGGACAAAATCATAAGGAAGCGTCGGTGAGTACATCAATAATGGGATGAATGCCATCCAATGGACCCAGATCACTATCAGCAGAATGATCACAAAGGAGCCAACAATCATCCAACGAAAATGTTGTGGTTGGTTAACCGGATGAGATGAGACACTAATTAACAAGCTACAAAGCCAGGGACCAAAAAATGCTGAACCAACAATCAGTGGAAGGTTAATCGTAAGGATTCGATTCATGAAGTCAACTATTGCTCCAACAGTTGGATACGCTCGTGCGAATATAATGGCCCCTAAAGCAGCCATCGAAATGGCAAATATAATGAAAAAAATTAACACAACGGCGGTAGATAGGCTGAGAAACAACACCCGCCAGAACATATTACGTCCCAAATACTCATCTAAATCATGAACAAGACCCATACTTCTCCACCAATAAGTTATGTATGTATTACAAGGATTTAACAATTCAGAACAATGTTTCATTGTGTGAAAAAGCATGGTTGAAAAAGAGGTGCAAAAAGAAGAAGATACCCTGCTAACCCCGCCAGTCTATCCTGTTTATGTCTTTGAAAGGACGTGCAAAGAGATTTTCCGGCACTGCCTCTCTGAGGCCTCAGGTCCGTCTAGGCGAGAAGCCCTTGGCGTTATTTTGGGTTTTCGCCGCATTTGGAAAGGACAAAAATACATCCGCGTCACGGATTGGGCTACTGGACATGTTGAAGCCAGCCTTGCCCACGCAAGATTCACTCCTGAAGGAATATTAGAATACCGACTCGCTTTACACGACCGCTACGGCAATAACCCCCATTCTCCACGAGTTGTCGGGCTCTGGCATTCGCATCCCTTTGGGGGCGATCCCCACTTCTCCTCAACCGATTTGAACACATTCTTCAACACTCCTTTCTGTGCTGAAGGGAACATTTTCTTCCTGATTGACCCACTTAGCCGGATTTTCAAGGTGTACATGCTCCAACAACGTTCTGATGAACCTGGGTTACAGCTAGAACGTGTTGAATGGTGTACATATTGTCCTTCTGTTCCCGTTAGTGAAAATCATCAAGTTCAAGAATCAGGTCCAATTGACGAGGCTGAACCATCCGATGACGAAGAAGAAGCCCACACCGATTGATCTGCATTTCTTTGAGAAAGATCAGCATGATCGAACTCGCCGATGGTTAGGTTCTTCTAATCTGAACACTATCTGCCAGTCATCAGTTCTCATGGTTGGAGCAGGTGCTGTGGGCAACGAAGTGTGTAAAAATCTTGGGCTCTTAGGTGTACAGAAGATTGTGCTTGTTGACCCCGATAAAGTCGCTGCATCGAATTTGAATCGATGCGTGTTTTTCCGTCCTGGAGACCATGACAACAAATTCAAAGTTGATGCTATCGCTGAACGGCTTCCAGAGCTTGCCACAGATACACAAGTCGAATCCTATGCGATGCCTATTCAAGAAGCTCCTGATTCGGTATGGGATGTGGATTTAGTATTAGTGGGTGTTGACAACCACTATGCTCGATACCTGCTTAACGCCAAGAATCTCGGTCTAAATTTCCCGCTTCCGGTGATTAATGGTGCCATGGGTAAGGATTTTGTTTCAGTTGAAGTCCTTTTCCCACCTCACACAGCTTGTTTGGTTTGTTCGTGGAGTAAGGATTTCGTGGACCATATTGTGGCAAATGAGGTGCGAACGCGTTGTGACCCATTCTTTGTCGACACGCTCCCCCGATTTCCGATGATAAGTTTTGTCACCTCGGTTGTCGGTGCTGTCATGTCTTGGGAAGCGACCAAAGTTCTCGTGGGTTTGAAACAATGGCGCGAAACTGGTAGATGGCAGGAAGGGCTAAAACCAGCACTGGGACGGTTTATCCAATACAATCTCCGAAACCATGATTCAATGACTGGGGCCATTATGGCGAATCCACGTTGTGCTGAAATTTTTTGTCGAGAAAAACGCAAACCCCGCTGATTCCTAAGATGACAGAAATCCCATGACTTTTATGACCCTCCAAGTTGAGCTAAGACGTGGTACGACGGCGTTGGGTTGTTGTGTCCACGAAACCTTGAATTCTTGGTTTGAACGAATATCCATCCAATTCCCGATAATCATCGGAATATGTTGATTCGTAATTCCAATCCAACCAATTGATCCAAACCATGTAGGATCAACGGGAATCCAATTACCTTGAATCCAAACTTCACTCCATCCATGTCTTTCCCATTTCTTCCCCGATGATGCAAAACCAGAAATTAACCGAGAAGGTATCCCTTGAACTCGACAAAGGGCTGCAAATAATGCAGAGAATTCAGTACAGTCACCTACACGGTTTTCTATAGCATATGCAGCTCCCCTCTCATCTCGTTGTGGTGCGTAACGAAGAATCTTGGATACAGTTTGCATGGCTGCTCGAATGAAGGGAACCAACTCTGTGTGATCTTTAGCAATATCACGGGCTAAATCCTTTATCAGGTGGTGGTGTGATTCGATGAAGTATTCAGGTTTGATTAATCGTTGGAGCTCACTGGGAATAGGGGGGTTTCGAGTGGTTGATGGTAGCTGATATTGAGCTGACCGATTCTGAACCAAGGCAGTATAGCCGCAAGTAAAACTTTCGTTGCCTGTTAATCGTCCTAAACTAATATCCAACCAGTTATTTCCAACTACGTCCGTCGCTTGCTGACACGTTGAGTGTGATGGAGTAATTTCTAGTACTTTTTGGAAGGGAGGAAAGGGAGGTGGAAATGCTACGAAGACACGGATATTTGTTAAGGGGCTACCCGAAATATTACGAATTATAGTTTGGTAGGTAAGGCGATGTGTCAGGATAGCTGATCGTGAAGTCATCGCTATTGCCCATTCGATTCGTTCTGTTCATCCTTCTCGTTGTGTTCGTTATCAAGGATGATGACTCGTCCACCGGGTGAACTTGATGAATTTCGCCTCACATCATTTAAGAGAACTACTCGTGAACTTTCACTTGTATCAGGTTGTTCTGGTTCACGGCGGGGTCCGAGAAAACGTGTAAAGTGGGGTGGATGGGCTTCAACACCTCGAACAATTGTTCCTGGGCAAGTTCCCTCACCAGATTCTAAGAATAGTGCACGGCAAGAAGGGCATATGTAACTACCACAGGTTGTGCATATCCACCATTGGCTTTGGGCTTCCTGTAATGATAATTGAGAATCACAGGCCACGCACTTAAAGTGTGCTGCCCCGTGGATGCTCATTCTTTTTGGTCCTCCAGTTCGGATGATTTTCGAACACGATGGACTTTAACAGAAAAATGTGGAGAGAAATTCGGGGGGCGTTCTTCTTCGAAAGGGATATCTCGCTCTCGTAAAATTACGATACGGTTCTCTTTATGGTGTTCTTCGGATGGAGACGTATCCTCCTGGTCGGATTCTTCAGGTCGGTCTTCCTTATCTGATGACTCTTCCGACATCGGATTATTCTCACCTAGCCCTCTTCATCTTCTAGAATACGTACGGTGGATACTGATTTTGATTTATCAAGAATCTGTGGTGATCTTCGTCCCGGTTCATCTCTCGGCTGTTGGGGTGAAAGTATTTGCACGCGACCTATCCGCGGTGTAGCTGAGGGTTCCGTTTGGTGACGTGCTTCCCATAAACGATCCAGTGTTTCGACTATGTTTGTGGTATCCTGTTCATACCACGCCATAGCTGCACTATTCAAACCGTGATCTGACTGAAATTGAGAGGGAGGTTCTACTCGATCCTGCTTTAGCAAGACAAAGAAAGGTAAATCTTCTAGAATCCGGTCCAGTTCTCCTCGCACGGAATAGCAAGCATGCCCGGTACCACTGGCGGCTAGTCGTGGATGAAACAAGGGGGTTTCTGCTGCCGGGCGAATAGTCCCAATATTTTGTGGATACTCTCGTGGCAAGTCAAATACAAATCGGTGCTCGTATCGAATTGCTCTTTCATCGTTGAGCGAACTTGGTTGTCGGACAATTCCTGGGAGATTACGCATTGTAAAGCGAAATCGCTTATAAGCCCCGTCACGGTATCGGGCGATTATGGCAACGGTGAAATCCCGGTTGCTCCACGTTGTGTCTTCACGTTGTGGAGGTTCAGGGTTCCATCCTCGTCGACCATAGAGATTATTCATGGCATCAAAGAACGTTTGAATCTGTGTTTCCACTCGGGCATTGAAAAGCTCGGTGGAAAATACAGGTCGAGTCATTGTTTAATTTCTCCAGTGAATCTCGATTCGCTTGCGGTGTTCTTATTCTTTTATTGTCCGACTTCGGGAACGACATCAAGAAGGAAAAATTCATCATCAGTAATTTTTGGTTCTAGTTCACCGAACGTAGCACCAGGGCTAAGACGTGTGGGTTCAGGGGCTTTTCGAATCAAGACAAACTCAGCTCGTTGATCGCCGATTTTCGCTTTTGCCCAGTCATCAATGCTGACCCCTTCATCTCGGGCCTGGGTCACGAGGGTTCGGATGACCTCTTCTACTCGGGTTTCCTCATCAATGCCAATCCGAAATTCCTTTTGGCGTGGCTCAACGTCGACGATGATTGAGCGCCAAAAACCTTCTTCACTGCTCATAGCTATTCACCTACAAGGTGAGGGTGATATCATCCACTTTAACTTTACCCGATGCTTAGACGCCTTCTTGTCCTTCTTTATTTGTGAAAGAGAATAGGTCGGCTCGAAATCACAGATAAATGGCGCCCTGTCCTCCGTTGGAGTGAAAGTTTAAGAGTCATGGACTAGTGTGACTTAGTGTACTTGGGCAACAATTAGATGGCATCTGCTCAGGATAACCCGCGGGAGCTCATTCGATAAAATGACAACTAGGCATGAGACAACCCTTTCCACCCCACAAGTTGTGTTTCGCAGTATCCGCTTAGTCAACTTTGTCATTCATCGCGATACCACCATCCAGCTCGATGACTCACCAGTCGTTCTTATCACAGGATCAAACGGTAGTGGAAAAACGCTCATACTCGATGCGCTCCTGTTGGCTATTGGCGTCGAATCTCGTCGGGCTCAACGCCAACGAAATTCAGCTTTCATTGGTCGATTTGGGAAATATGCTGAAGTCGAATTGGAACTTAATAACTTTCAGCTCAACGGACAGCGCGTCTTACGAGCTCCTAATCCTGCTTTATCGAAGCTTCTTGATAAAGAGGTGGTCTCGGTTCGCCTTCGAATTCATGACTCAAATCGGATTTCGTACTGGTTGAATGGGCAACGTTCTGTGAATGGACATCAGATTGCACGGAAGGATATTCGCAAACTCTTTCAAGCGGCAGGGCTCTTTGGTGATTCTCCTCTAGCGGTAACTGAGGCTGAGACCCTTGATCATTTTGCTTCCCAATCCCCACGAAGGAAATTTGAAACGCTCCTCAATGAAACTGGACTTCGGAATTGGATGGAGAAACTCGAGGAAGCTCGTTTACTCGTCTTACAGGCAAAGGCCAATGTCAAACCCTTAGAATACCGAATCCGCCATGAAGAGCAACGATTACAAATCTTGAAGGCTGCCTTTGAAGCCTTTCAACAGAAACAGCAACTTCAACAACGGCAACAGGACCTTGATGTTGAAGCCGCGTGGGCTGAGGTCGAATATCGCGAAAATCTCGCCACTCAACTTCAATCCCAAATCACTGAACTTGAGAATCAATTAACGGATAATAATGGGAGGCTTGCCAAACTCGATCAACGCAAAACTGACCTTCAATCGAAATATGACGGAATTGAAGCCAAACGTGACAAGCTGATTACAACCATGGACTCGTTACGTGATCAACAAATGCAAGCTCAAGGGCGTCGCCAGGGCTTGGAAAGTGAACTCAAAGCTCTGACGATTCGGTCTGAACGATATACTCCTCGTCGAAAGCCTTCAAAGACAAGGATTCAGGGTATTCAGAAAGAATTAGACTCCTTTGTAACTAAACGGGATCAGTTCGATAATCAACTCGCACAAGTGCGACAAGATATCGCTTCAACAGAAGAAACTCTTTTTACTCAGCCTCAACGATATCCACGATTTGAAGAAACGATTCTTCGCGCGTGTCAACGCTACCGATCTGAACTCGATACAATGGCGCTTACTGATTCTGTGGTTGGTCCACTTTTCACCCTAATACGAATGAAACCTGAATACACCCAACACGAAACTGCCGTCAAGCTAGCTCTCGGACGTTATGTTTATGCGTTTATCGCACTCAACAGAGAAGTCTTTGTTGAGGCAAAGAACCTCTATGATCGACTCTGGCCCCATGAGAAACCGGATTTAGTTGTAGCCCGAACCAACCCAACCACAGCGATTACCCGGGACCGCCCCTCAGTTTCTTCACCCGTTATTGGATGGGCTGCTGACCTCATCGAAGGCGACGTTTATGCCGTGAGTTTTCTTAGCCGCGTTGTCAATACTGCAATCGCTGAAGAAGGTGCGGATCCAAACACTCTCGTGGATGCGTCCCAACAACTCAACGGAAACATCCTCACTAGTGAAGGTTCCAGTAATTACCTCCGAATAGGCGCTTTCGCACGACCTCCTCGTCCAGTCACGGTTAATCTGGATGTTGCTCTCCACGAACTGGGATTAGCTCAAGACACAGCGGATACCCGTCGCCAACTCCGAGCCCTCCGCGAACAAGAAGCGACTCTCATGCGGGATCGAATGCGTATAAATTCTGAAATCAGTCAACTCCGTTCAACTCTCCAAGATCTCCAACAGGAGCATACTTCCAAGCTTTCAGAAGAAGAAAAATCCGTTCTTGTAACCGATTCAGAACGACGAGCCACAGAAATCCAACAACAACTCCTCGAACTTGATTCCGAATCCGATACCCTGAGTCAAGAATATCAAGTGTGTAACTCAGATTTATCACCCCTCAATTCCCGGCAACAAAAGGTCACCGGACAACTTCAATCCTTGGAATCTCGAAGGTTACGTCGTCAAGCTGAAATTGATCGATTATTTGATGAACTCAAGCAACATGAAGATGAATACGAACATCTCATAAAACAAACCAAGGACTTCCGGAAATCCGCAGCTAAGCTTGCGGAACGTCCTGAAACGGTTCGTGAATCCGCAGCAATTCGTGATGAACAGATACAAATTCAGGCTATGATTGACACTATCACTGCGACCGCCGAAGATCGGCAGGCTTTCGAAGAACAAGAAAAAGTGGTTGTCCAACTCCAAGAGTATCTGAAACAACGTCAGCTACATCTTGAAAACCTCATGACCGATGTTGATCGGAGACTTGTAGAATGGCGCCGCCAACTCGAAGAAACGGTTGAGACGCTTAATCAACGCATGAACCAACTGCTCAGTCACTTCCTTAAACAGGTCAAACTTCTCGTTCGGTTCCCAGATGAACCTAGTCGAGCTGAGTTACACTTACACTTAGCCATTAACCGTAAGGGGGATTGGCGAACCTATCAAGAAATGTCTGGGGGTGAACGTGTTCTTGCCACTCAGACCTTCATTCTTGCCCTGCACACTCTAGCCAAGAGTCCTCTCCATGTTATTGACGAATTTACTCAACGCCTTGATGAAGCTAGTCGGGCAGCAATCCTAAGTGTTGTCCAACGAGCACTCGACCTTACCCAACAAGAGGTACTCATCCATCCACAGTTCCTCTTAATGGCACCCTCAACGGTTGGGCTCCAAATTCCAGAAACCATGCATCATGTGGTTCTCATCAAAGGACAGGTGAAAAACTGATGATAACCAATGATACTTCTGCATTTCTTCGTGCCTTTCCACGACGCAAAGCATGGTATGACACTTTCCAACATAACTACAAAAGGAACAAGCTAACACGATTCGGGACCAAAACGGTCGTCATCACCCTCTGGAATCTAACGAAAAAATACGAGGTCGCCCTCAAAAAACATGATGTAGTTCCGGTCAAAGAAGCCGAGATAGATCGTGAGGAAGTTACGGATGCCTTCCGTGTCCTCGAAACGCCATGGGAACGGAACCTCGATGGGCGGTTCTACCACACGCTAGCCTCAATGCAGCATCACCGCGACGCCCAACTCGCCGCGCCAGAAATCGCTCCAGAAGAATGGATTTCCCAATTTGCCATGGAGGTTAAACGTCGAGCCACGCCAATCCTTTTCCTCATAAACCAGGATCGCACAATTCCACCCTTTGATTTGCCACCTGAAGACATCCCCCTAGCTCTGGAAGAAGCTCCTTCTCGGGAAGACAAGCAAGCAATGCGGAAACATCGAATCCACTTCACTGAGTTCTCTATCGATTCACTTGATGCCCGTCGAGCGTCAATTGTGAAACGGCTCAGAGGCAAACGATACAGTTACACTGCACTCTCTGAACAGCTAACCAACTGGGAATTAGACATACTGAGCCAGATGATTCGGGACAATGTTCTCCCTGCCACCTTTGAAAAAACGGCAATCATCTTCCGTGATCCCTCACCCACTCGAAAATCCCACACCACGTATACTTCGGTTGCCATTGCGGCGAAAAATCATGAGGAGGTTTCTCGCAGGTGACATCAGATCCTACTACACCTGATTCAATCCCTCCCGCTTCTGAGGAAATGGAAGAAGAGTTTGAACAACGTCACCTGTTGGGGCAGCTCTTTGCTGCGCTCACAGCGCGGTTCCGCAATGATGAGGGACAACTCAGTATTGGTGTAAAAAGACAGGATTTACTTGAGTCGCTCCACATTAACAAAGCTGGACTAACCCGTCTTCTTGATTTACTCCGCCAACAAATATCTCCCCTCGGATTAGAATTAGTTGAATATCGGTTAGATCGGGATACCCTGTACTGTGTCCGAACCATCTATGGTGTCCCTGGCGAACTCACAGATCCCGAATATGCGGTTCTCGGCGTTATCATTTCAGCCGTTGAACGTGCCAGTAAACATCGGCGCCCACGACGAGTTGTAACAAAAGATATTGAAACCATCTTGGTTGCCCGTGGACGTCTGTCTCGCTATCAATTAGATAAAATCCTTCGACGTCTTGGTGAACTGGGTTATATCACGCGGACAGCACGACGAATCGCTTATGGTCCTCGGCTAGAATTAGAATTTGATGCCGAACGTCGTGAAGCGATAGCTAATGCAGCAACCATGTACCTCGCAGGGGCGATAGCCGAATCGGAGGAGAAAGTGCATGAAGCTTGATCTCTCCACCGTTGGCATCAGCTGTGTAGCCTGTGGAACGCGAACCACATTGGAACACGCGATTCAAAATGGCTGGCATCAATGTCTTCGATGCCAGTTCTTTATTGATCCCCACTGTCTACAAATCGTCCAAAACACCATGGGTGGAACCTGTCCGTCTTTTAGCCAAGGAGTCTCTCGTCACCCACTCCAACCAGCCGACATTCCCTCTGAACAAATTCTCATCTTCGTAAAGGACCAGTATCAAAAGGGGCAAGTCGGAGCCATCATCGACGCTCTATTCTATTCAAAACCATCTGTGTTAGAAAAACCTCGACACGAAAGTCAGCTGCAATCTGAATCGGTGGAACCCCTTACACGAGAAGAAATTTGGCAACGTTATGGCCTTGTTTTAGTTCAGCGATCTCAAGGCAAATGGAAGACTTGGGAAAAAGTTGGTAGTACCAGCTAGAATCCTACGAGGACATAAACTATTTACATATCAACTAAGTAAGGCATCACCTGCTTTGCATTGCGTATTTCTCGGAGACGATGGGTTTGGTAGAAGAAAAATCTCCTATTTGGGTTAAGCATGCTGTCCGACGTTGGAAACAATTCTACAATGAAATACAATATGCTGATGGTCAAACTGATACCTCAAGTCCTCTGAGTGCAATCTTTCGTAACGATGCCATTGCCATGAAATCAGCTGCAGCTTCAACTGATGACGAGTCAAAATCCCCTGAATCAAGTCCATCTAAGAAAGAGGATTCCTCGCAACCTCATCCTGAAAAAAGTCCTTCTACAAAATCTGAGAAGAAGCAGAGTAAGGGACGGTTTCTCTTCAAAATTAAAGAGTTGCAATTTCTCCCCAATTTTCTTAGTTTCTTCTGAATCACTCTGAAGTGGTCTCTTCAAAACCAAGTTCTGCGAGGATATTGTCAACGATTTTTCGAGCGGAGCGTTTTGTCTCAGCTGATTCGGTGACTGGTTCATCACTGACATCTTCTGGCAATTGTGGTAATTTTGCTAGCTTTCGAATTATACCTGAAATCGCATGCTTCGCGACTGAGACCTCAGATCCACCTGATAACAACACCACCAATCGACCTGAGCAAACTTCATC
>JAEOSV010000213.1 GCA_016840185.1 Candidatus Hermodarchaeota archaeon
TGCGGTAGGTGATGCTCCATAGGGAACATGGGATATTGCATCAACGAGAAAATGAGGAATAGTGATTCGGCTGGGTTCGAAGGTTTCAGACTCCACAACCTCTTCGACGGTCACTAAGACTTTTGCACAAGCTTGGGCGGTGGTTAATGTGAAACTGGTCCATGGTTCATCAAGTAACACGTTTCCTTTCATATCCGCGGAATGGGCGTGGAGTAATAACACATCAGGCCGTAAAGCAGGAACCGTAATGATGGTGTCTTCGGAATCATAAGGAGACGGCATGATTTTGTAGTCTTTTCGAATCGAGAGTAAATCAGATCCCCGGAAATCTGGGATCGGGATGAATGGAATGCCAAACGCGCCAGCACGCAAAGCCATACAAATCGCATAGCCCATACTCTCTTTCACACGAATCGTACCTTTCTCAACGGCTTCACGGAAGCGGCGCATTGTCTCAAATCCATTTTGACTCATAAAGCCCAGGAAGTAAAATTCGAGCTCCGCAACCAATCCCGCTCCGATCAATTGGTCAACAGCTAAACTATTGGGTGCACTTACAACTCGAAGATTTTGGAGCTCTGCTCGAATAATTTCGTGGACAGCTGCCATTGGCAATCGATTGACTAACAATCCTTCCAGGTAGATGTGGCTTCCATCAGTTATGTTCTGGTGCACCATCTCAGATAACGAAGTGAATTTACTAGATTCAGTCATGATTCATCCTTCCACGTATTTCAACTAATTGTGAAACAGGGACTCATTTATTTGGTGTTCTCTTTGGGTTCGGTAATACGAATCCAGCCTTTTCTTATTACCCAAACCAAAGGAATGATTATTGCTGGAATAATAATCAGCAATTGGATTTGCCACGTATACACAGGAATCCCATTGGGCAAATAGAATAGGGGAAATGGCCAAAAGACGTTATACATCCCAAGGATGTTGGCGATAAGCGAAGGAACTGCCACGGTGACTGTTATTGCGGTTAAAATCACAATAACCCGATTTAATCGATTGGCGAGTAATATTGAATGTAACGAAACAAGGTCAGTCAGGTTTCGAGCATTTATTTCAATTGCTTGTTGCTGGCGTTCTAGCTCGGATATGGTAGTGTCGAGTAGTGCTCGAAGCTCATCGGTTAGCTGCATATGTCGCGGTACATGTTGAAGCATCATGTCAACAAAGTGACGTTGGGTTGTAAGGTGCTGATAGAATTCATTTTGAAGGGACCGAATTCGCTGAATTTCTGCCAGCAACGTGTCGATATTTATATCAGCATAACGGGCTTCGAGTTCCTTAGTTGCTTGTACAATCTGATCAATGATGAGCGCATTTCGTTCAATGATTTCTTGGACAATACGGACGGCAACTAACGAGGGTGCAACACGTTGACCGATGGATACAAGGTTTCGAAGTGTTTCCTCAACTTCAACAATTGCATCAGTTGGGATTGTTTTGGCAATTGTGGCAATTATTTTTTCACCTAATAATATCAACACAGGTTCTGTATGGTGAACTGGTTCGGCAACCATGGAAGGCATATGAAAGGCAGAATAGTCATAGAACCGGTGATATCTACCCCTTTGTGATTGTTCAATTACACGAGAGAGGCTTTTTGCGTCAACTGATAAATACAAGCCAAGCTCGGAATAATCCTCAGGGGTTGGATTTACTGCAGAAATCCAGATGAAGTCAGTTTGACGCCAAATGCTTTGAAAGTCCTCACCCTTCGCTAGTTTGTGAAACTCATCTTTTTGAGTAAAGTACACTTGAATCATTTGACTCTCAAACCTCCATGGAAAATGGGTTGGAGGACTGATTCATGTTATTGTAGGAGGGGGTATTAAAAGATTGAAAAAGTGTCTCATCTTATTTCTTTCGACGTGAAAGTGTAACCATCTCGCCCTTCATTTCCAAGAGTCCGGCTCGGACAAGTTCTTGAACACGACGTCGGGCTTCATAAACTCCGACACCCAGAATCTTACTCAGTTCTTCCAAGGTGCGTTGGCCGGTTTCACGCACCAACATGTAAATACGGTATTTTGGATCCTTTTCGAGTGCTTTCTTCAATTGCTCAAGCTCGACCTCTAAATCATTGACACGCCGGCGCAACACGGTTGTATCTTGAACAGCTTCACGTTGGACAATACCTACCGTCCGAAGTTGCGAAACTTCTTCCTGGGCGTCTTCCGCTATATCCTTTTTCACAAGAATGTCTTTTTGAAGTGCAACTAATTCATCATCACGCTTTTTGATGACTTCACGTAATTTGCCAATTTGCTCTGCCATTGCCTCGAGCTGAGTTAGCAGATGCTCTTCCCTTTCTTTTGCTGTCTTTTCTAGAGCTTTGTAATCTTTTTCCAGTTTTGTGACCTTTTGTTTGGTTTCCGTGAGGTTTCCTTTTGCTTCTTTGAGTTTCTTTGTTTTTTCCTTCTCACTTTTCTTGAGCTTATCTAAGTCGGCTTTTAATTCTGTAATTTGTTCTTGTCTTTCGGCATTGTCTGTATTCGCTTGGTCAAGTTGCTTTGTGAGACTAGAAATTTGCTCGGTGAGGGCGGTTTTCTTGGTGTTGATTTCATCAATCTGGCTAAGGAGATCGGCGATCTTTGTTGAAATCTCTTGGTTTTCTCGCTTTGCCTTTTCAATCTCTGATTTTAGTGACTCAATTTCATCTTGCAATTGGGTTGCTTCCTCGGCTTCTTCGGAAATCTCTTCACTCGACTCTTCAATCTCTTCAGGTTCCGGTTGTGAGATTATTTCTTCTGATGGAATATCTGGTGAATCTTCATTTGGTTCAGTTACGGCTTCTTCAAATAGTTCTTCCATAGGCTCGTCATTAGTGTCGGTTTCTGGTTCTTCAGCTGATTCTTCTATGGATTCCTCTGTTTCATCCCCCGGTTTTCGGTATCTCCACTTCTTATCAGATTCATCGGGTGCGTCCTCAGGCAGCTCAATTGGCATAACAATTCCCCTTTCAGTACTAGACAAGTAATTCGAATATGCAAAAAACTTTGTGGCGGTCTCTTTCCAGAGCAAAGAATCTCGCGTATCACAAAACCGACCCTCTTCTCTGTTCTTTGCCTTTAATTTTCAAAGCAATAGGCTACAGCCTGGAATTGTTGCGTGAGGGCGTGTACTTCCCTTTTAACTTTCATTGGATCGTCACCCTTGAGACTTTTTGCGATTAGTTGAGCAATAAGTTGCATTTGCTCGCTTTTCATCCCCCGACGAGTAACCTCTTGGGTACCTAAACGCACACCTGCATCCGCGATTATGTCCGCCGCTTCTAGCTGGGAACACATCTCTTGGCCTTGCTCGAAGTTCTCGGTTTGTAATAGAACCTGATGTGATGTCGTATATCCCCAATCCGCTCCAACAACAGAGATGTTCTCTTCTGTCAAGGCTCGGGCTAGTTGCTGCGAATTTTCAATAACTTGTTTTGCATAATCGTTTCCAAAGGCTAGTAATTCTGCCAGTGCAATCGCTAGGGCTGCTACTCGATGATGGTGATAGTTGTCAACTAGTACAGGATTGGGACGTAAGGTTAAATCAATTTGTTCAGCAAGCTCAGTATCATTCTTAACTAGAATAATTCCTCCTTGAGGACCAAAGAACGTTTTATGAGTGCTCCCCAGCATGACTTGTGCACCCTGTTTGAAAGGGTTCTGGAATTGCCCACCAGCAATTAAACCCAAAACATGAGATCCATCGTAAACAAGGGTGGTTCCGACATTCTGACTAATCTTCGCGAGCTCAGCCACAGGATGCGGTTTCAAGAAGATACTTGCTCCTAAAATAACTAACCGTGGTCGGACACGCTCAATCAAAGCAATAGCCTTTGGCACATCCATCGAATATTGATCAGACAAGTATGGTAGATAGTGAACATCGAGGGGAAATCGTGCTTGTAAGTTCAAGGGATACCCGCCGTTTTCAATAGAGGAAATTACGATTGGGTCATTCGGTTGGCACAATCCCATAATTACGGCCATGAGTGAAAGATGTCCCGATAAGGGGCGGACATTAGCGTATTCAACATGGAAGAGTTTCTTTGCTGCCTCTATTGCCAGCTCCTCAATCTTTACTGAATATTTTTGTCCACCATACCAGGGTTCATCCCACGCATAGCGGTGGCCAAAATCCGAGCCAAGCATTGTACGAACCTGGGGGCTAGTCAGATTTTCTGAAGGAATTAAATTCAAACATTTCTGTCGCCATTGCTCGTGTTTACGCACAGTTGCTTGGATATTTTGGGCAAATTCTGCACACATTGTTGGTTAGCTCCTTTCGAAGTTATTTGGGATTCAGGTATAACACGCATTAGAATGATGTTGTTGAAGAAGCTTTTTCAACAGTTGCACCTGAAGGCTTCTCTCATTCTAAGCTTAGGCGATGATTTTGACTGACGACCAACCCCCCCAAGAGGAGTCTTTGAACCAGCAACCCGTACGAGTTGCTACACTTTGGTCGTCTTGGCAAGTCGGTGCTAACCTTCTATGGGCTTACACCGGCGCACTAGCTGTAGATTTAGGTGCAAGTGGAATTCAACAAAGCACCGTGACCGGTGTCCAAACCCTTGGGAACGCTTCGATGCAATGGGCTTGGGGAAGCTTGGCTGATCGATTTGGGCGGCGTCCATTCCTTTTCCTTGGGTTACTGGCCATTGGTATGACGGCTGCCCTGGTTCCTTTTGCACAAAATGCCTGGCAACTCATTTTACTTTTACTTGTTCCAACCATAATTGGAAGCGCCGCGATTCCTGCTTGGAACGGATTACTCGGTGATATTACCACCATGAAAGGTCGCGGAAGGTTTGTCGGAATAATAACAGCGATAGGCACAATCGCATCCGCAATTGCCCTAGTTATCGTAGGTTTTATGGCGGTTTCCTTCGGGTTGACTGGTCTCGCTCAATATCAAGTTCCGATGTATACCGCTGCCATCTCGATGGCCATCGCCGTCATCTGTGTTCTTGTCCTCACCGAAACAGTCCGACCCTCCAAACGACGAGTGTTCGAAATTCGTCAATCCATCAAGGGAACGCCCCAATTCATCCGGTTCTTAA
>JAEOSV010000214.1 GCA_016840185.1 Candidatus Hermodarchaeota archaeon
ACCGCCCGTCGCTCCACCCGAGTCAAGTTTGGATGAGCCGCTGTCCACCGGAACCCTTCGGGGATCTAGTGGGTGGTGTCGAATCGGGGCTCGGCAAGGGGGGAGAAGTCGTAACAAGGTAGCCGTAGGGGAATAAATCGGAGATACGGTCTCCGGTTTCCCTAGCCTGCGGCTGGATCACCTCCTAAGAAATCATTTCCTCTGAGGTGCTCGTTATGAGCACCTTGGAGTGGAGTGGGCAAGAGAGCTGGGTTCATTACCGGAAACACTGGTGTTGTACGATTGGTTGTGGTGGACGACCACTTTTTCTTTTAATCGAATTTCACCAGCGAGAGCTATTTTTCGATGAAGTCAAGGATGGAGCGTCCATGGTGAATTTGATGTTGGCATTCTAGGTCATCTAATGTTTGTCGCATCATTTTACTTGTGATGTATTCCACGTGGTTTTCATACCAATCTTTGAGTTGCGATAATGTCGCATTCTTTTCTAACAGTATTTTCTTTGCATGAACACGATATTTGGTAGATGATTTTTTCTTGGCTAGTTCATTAATTCGGGCAAGAAGGTGTTCCCATTTAGGTTTTGTAGGATTTCCTGTGATAATGACTAGGCCTTCATGTGCTTCCTTGAATTTTTTAAGCAACTTATAATGAAGCAGCTGAATTGTGGCTTGTTTAATGATTTGAGAGGCATATTGCTTGTTACAAGCTTTGCATTCACCGATAACTTGGATCGTTTGATTATTTTTAATAGCTTTTAGCACGAGATCGGGTCGGTTTCTACCATCGGGCAAAAAATGTATATCGACATCCATTATGTCGAAATAACCGATTTTCTCAAGTAATGCATTGAGGAAGGGCTTTTGCTGAAAAAGATGTTCGAGAAGTGCGGGTTTTGCTAAGTTGACATGGGCGTGTCGTTTAGAATAGAGCTGATTATTCAAACTGATTTTTTCGATGTGTAAGGTTATGTGTCGGGTTGCTAGAAGAGGATGATTATCTAATTCATATTTGGAAATGAAATAGTGGGTAGCGGTGGGGGTTAAACGGATGGCGCAGTAATTGTGTTCTTTGGCAAGAATTTTGTGTAATGCAATGTGGTGTGTTCGATTGGTGGTTTGATCTACTAAGGTTAGATTAACGGTGTCACCGATGCGAAGATTGGTGCCTTTAATAATCCGATTTTCGATCGGTAAAGTGATATAGCCCGTTTGTTCTGCCTGGTTATATCTGATTTTGTAATCCATTATTGCAAAGCGGGTTGATGCGAGCCGGTGGACCGTGTACGTATGGTACAATTCTGTTGGCAGGTTGTGTCGATGGATGTAATTTGTCATTCTGTTGTAGTTGGTGAAGAAAAAGAGTGCTGTGATGATTTGATCTCCTGTTCTGTGTACAGTAGAATGCATCTGGTAAGCGCGATAAAACCGTCCAGAGTTGTATTCTGCAAGAATATATTTCGCTGTTGGAAAAGCGTCTTTCCATGCACGACGGATCTTGAATTTTCTTTCAAACCTAACATTCACAATCCCAAGAACCTCTCCTTTTGTTAATGAGGATGGAGACCATCTTTGGAGAGTGGAAGATTGATTCATTAAGTATTCAATTTGAATTTGTCAAATAAACTCCAAAATCCTAAGAATTCATTTCTTCTGGGGTATCTCCGTAGGGGATACCTTGGAAGGGTTGTGCGGTAGGAGCTGGGTGTAATATCCGGAAACACTGGTGTTGTACGATCTGGTGGGGTGGACGACCACTTTTCTTTTTCACTGAAATTAGTTTGAAACCACTCCGTTGAGTTAGTATCTCATTCAATCTACTTAATACAAATTTTGACTGAGGAAATATTGTCTAAGAATAAACAAAGATCAGTACGAATTATTTATTTAGAAAATTCGTTGATGTGAGATTTAAAAAAAGCTTGAGCAATATTAAGGTCTAAAATCAGTGTAGGTATATACTTATATTGCACTCACCGTCATGTTATTAACTAACTTGCTTAGGGAACATTGGGGGGCAAGTAATTTGGTAAGACGAACAATAAAGGAGCGTTTAACGAATTTTCTCCTTTTGCTTCGTTTAATAGATGAAGTTGATGCTGTAAGTTATATTAGTGGAACGAAGAAACTCCAAAAATTAACTTTTTTTTCTGAATGGCGGATGATTGACGAGAGGATAAAGGGTTTTAATTATAATTTTATTCGTTGGTCTTGGGGACCGTATAGTTCTGAACTTGATAATGATCTTAATCTCTTAACAAGTGAAAAATTAGTTACCGGAAGAAGAAATATTTCCTTAACTAAACGTGCTAGCGATATTCTTGGTAGAATTTCTGGTATATTTGAAATAAACAGTGGAATCATTGATGCATTAAAATCTACAGTCTTACCCTTAGCTGATTTGAGTGGGGAAGAACTAGCTAATGCTATTTATGAATTGCCGCATCCTTACCTAAGATCCAAGCCATTAATTCGTGATTTAAAACTAAAAACCCCAATTCTGTATAGAGGTAAACA
>JAEOSV010000028.1 GCA_016840185.1 Candidatus Hermodarchaeota archaeon
CCACACCAGGAATGAAAATCATGTTTATGTCGGTTTGCTGGACTAACCGCACCATATCTTTGATAGCTTCGAGAACAGGGATCTTGTCATCATCGTGCCGAACAAGGACCAGTTGAAAGAATTCTTTATCTGTAACTTTCGAAGCGGGAAGGAGCGGGAGTCCGTATCCTGAAGGACCGGCAACTAAATCGAGTTCGCCAGCTTCATTGATGACATCAAGGATGCTCTGGGGGTTTTCTGCCACTTCTACGCTGGTGATAGATGTCTGTAAGAAGATTTGCCCGTCTTCTAATCCACAGAAATCAAAGGAACGGGTTCCGGGGTCAATACCTATTACTCGAACCATAGTGAATACCTCGGGTCGACTGTATCCCTTCGGGTAATTAAGCGATACTATTCATCTTTGTCAGAGTGAGAAACAGGAGAAAGATGCTTGTAAATTGTTTCCACAATATTCCAAGCGCCCTTCAAAGCGGTACTTTGGGAATTTGCTACATGGTTGACTGTACATATTGGATCTCCTCGATTCGCCTGACTCCCAGGCATCGGAATATCAACTACTCCTGGAATGTTGCTTAAATTCGGGATTATGCAAGCTGTTCTTGCATAGACGATAATACGGGCACAGTATGCTTTGAGAGAAGGGATTTCCGTTGGCAAGTGTCCTTTCCACGCATCAATGTGGAGTGTTGCGATATTGAAATTACTTACCAGTTCCAGCGCTTCAATGGTAGCCTGAATGCGTGGGTTGATCTCCATAAAGAAAGGTGTTCCGTCGTCGTCGATGACGTAATCAATACCATTGCTCCCAATTAATTCCAGATGATTAATCATCTCTTCAGAAGTCTTACTTAGCCGCGCCTTGATGTCGGGGTGCGCGTCCAGCGGAATAATATTTCCACAATACGCTTTGGTTCTCCCTTTGCCAAGTTCCGTTAGACCAATCAACTGCTGGTTAACTGAAAGAGTGATCGACGCTTGTCCCGTGCTAAGAAGTGAAACACTTGCATCAGTTCCCTTGATTAACTCCTGAACCAACATTGGTTCATGGTCCGCAAATTCGTGCCGCGTTGTGTATTGAAGAATATCGTCATCAGTTCGAAGTACTCGTGATTGAAATCCCCCACTGCCATGTTTGGGTTTTACGAGCATGGGCAATGCCAATTGATTGGTGGCCCATTGAAACTGCTTTTGATCATTGGCTTCGAAGCTTTGAGGAGTAGCTGCTCCCACGCGATGTGCAATTTTCTCTGTTAGCACTCTGTCTCTAGCCCTCTGTATTCCTTCAACCGTGTTTCCAACCAAAGTTCCCAGTTTACCTAATTGCCTCCATGCTTCTGGGTGATCATCGAATCCTCCACTTGGAAGAATGTATTTGACAGGACCGTGCTTCTCGAGAAGCTGATGAGAACCAACTATAAGCGATTTAGCCGTTGGTAGTTGAGGACGATCCGGGCGATGTTCGGGTTGCTGATTTAATACTGCATAATGGTGGTCTGCCCATTCAGGGAGGTCCAAATCTCCCCAGAAATCGACAGCAAGAACTCGAAAACCCCCTTTTTTTGCCGATCGGGCCAAGGGTCGAACGTTGAATCCTACTACAATTACTGATTCAGTCATCGAGTTCACATTTCGTGTAATGAGTTCTGCACGCTAGCTATTCTTGCTTTAGAAGCTTTTGTAAGCTCTGGTTTACAGGTTGAGGTGTGAATTTTGGAAGCAAAATTAGCTTGAGAACTTCGCATCTATCGAAAGGTTGGATTGTGAGACAGAAAATGTTTAAGAGAGCTCATTGAGGGAAAAACTTGGTTACATGCATGACAGTCAGCGGGGAATTGTGCATGTTAAAAGTAGAGGAGACTACAGACACAGCAACCATTCAGACATTCTGTCACGGCTGTCAACAGGACATCAACGTCACTGTGCCCAAGGCAGTCATTGACGACGCCCATTCGTACCCAGTCAGCCATGCGCACCTTCATGGCGAACCACTACACGTATTGATTGTTTATATCGATCGACATTATCACATTCGAGGTACTGAACTTAGTGAAACCGTCACGGTTGAACGTCCACCGAAGGCCCTTCCGTTGAATGCGATGGTCCTGCTTAAGGTCCCTCGCCGGTTCCGTACAACGGCGATGGTAATGTTGAAGCTCCGCCAGGGTAACTCAGCTGAAATTGCTGCAATCACTGGCAAGTCACAGAATGCAGAATCAAAATATCTAGGAGCCCTCTTTCGACTGGGCTATCTAGAACGTATTCGATTTAACCGATTCTTTCAATATAGCCTGCCGACTTCCAACCGCTGACTAAAGAGAGGAAAAAAAACATGTCAATGCCTTCACGAAGCCTAGGGACAAAGGGGCGGTCTTTTCAAAAGGCCATTACAGTCCACAGTTTCAAAGGAGGCACAGGTAAATCTAATCTTTCTGCCAACACAGCACTTGCTTTAGCAAAGCGTGGATGGAATATTGCACTTCTTGACTTCGATTTCCGGGCACCAAGCCTGAACGCCCTCTTTCATTTGAATGGTGTGGAATACTACATCAACGACTGGCTTGCACAACGATGCGAATTGTCTGAAGTACTAATCGATCTTAGTGACCAGTTTCACACCAAAGGGCGTTTCCAAGTTGGGTTCACTAATCCAAGTGGGCCAGCGATTAATGAAATGACGGTCAATAGTCTCAATGAAGAATGGCAGGCCCGAGTCCTCCAACTCGTTTTGGATGGGAAGGATTTACTATTTGAGCGGTATGGCATCAACTTTCAAATCTTTGATACTAGCCCCGGTTTTGCGCTCAGCTCAATCAATGCTATACTCGCTGCGGATGAACTCATACTAGTTATTAAAATGGACCAACTTGACATCGTGGGAACAGAACATCTCATCAAGGGTGTATACAATCAAACTCTGGGTAAGCGGCCCGAACTAATCGTGAATAAAGTTCCTTGCAGTATGCTTCAGACTCCCACTGATTATCTCGAATTGAAAAACAAACTCGGTCGAAGATTTGGTATTGAAGTCATCAGTATCATTCCTTGTTTCTGCGAAGTATTGGAGAATATGAGTCAGAAGCTCTTCGTGGACCAACAACCCGATCACCAATTCTCACAGTCGATTGAACAGTTGGCATCACATTTTGATTCAGGGAATTGATGGTGAGGGGTGGTGACCTTAGGCGATGTCAAACAGGAACTTCGTCGAATCACCATCTTAGAACGCAATGCCGAATACTATGATGCCGCTGAACAAAGTTTTACTCTTTTTCGAAGAACTCGCGACCCAGAACACGCAATGCGGGGTTATGAAGACCTGTGGACAAGCGCATGGCATGCGAAGAGCCTACCAGAGATGAAGGCGACGCTCTCTGAATTCTTATCCCGCCAAGATAAAACCCGTACTCAAGCAGCTTTCACTCCAGAACAGACAGCGTATTTACAGGCATTATCCTGTGAAGCAGAAGGATGGCTAGCCAATCCACTCAATCTTAACAAGTTCCTTCAGGCCTTTCAAGAATTGGTCGAACTCGACAAGATGCCACAAGCCCTAGAATTACTAACGAGTATTGTGGCATTCATGAATCCCGATCAACAAATACAATGGACTAAGCGCGGGATAGAAATCGCAAGTACATTAGACCAGGCAAACCAGGATGCGTACTTTCTTCTCTTAATTGAACCACTCCTTCTCTATGCTGAAGGTGACGAACAGCAAGCACTCTTACAAGAAATCTTTCTTCGTACAAAATCGTTAAGTCAAGTTCCAAATCGAACCGTCATTGGTAATATTGCAGTTATACATGGCATTGATCTCATTCATCCCTTTCGCATTAAAGCAGAGATAGCACGCCAAATACGTCAAGACAATGTACACGAACTCGCTCGTTCACTCGTCGATGTAACTCACAATAAACTACGCGGCATACTTCTTAATCTCCTCGGCAGCTCATATTACCGAATGGCTGAAGCTGAACAAGACCCTGAGCTGCGACAAGACCTCTATGAAAAAGCCAAAGATCATTTTCTCCAATCTGTATCAACACTAGACCGTACTCCCACTTACGGAGAATTACTCCATGCGTCAATCCTTGCAGGAACAGGCTTTCTTTCCATCGCCGAGCTTGAACAAGACTTTGATCGAAGAAACGAATTATATCGACTCGGAGAAGAACACCTGAGAAAGGCACGCACCATTGGAGAGATGACACAACTCTATCAGCAACGCGCCCGCGCCGCTATTAATCTAGGAGTTGCATTAGAGCGGGTAACCTGGTTCGATATGAACCCAGAGAGTCGAAAAGAGAAACTATTAGAGATTTATCACTTACAATTGGAGGGCCGAGATCTCGCTGAAAAAACGAAAGCTCTCCAAGGATCTGGCTATGCCACGATGAACGCCAGTGAAATCTGTGGGTTCCTTTCTGACTTGGAGACCCGTGTCAATAAGAAACGGGAGTGGGCAACAAATCAACGCGAACTAAGTCAAAAAGGACTTGAAATCCTAGACCAAACTCAAGACTTACGTGGCCAGATTCTAGCTTTGAGTTATGCTGCTTTTGCCTGTTCAAAACTAGCTGACTTAACCTTAGGTTTGGATGAAAAAATCGCCCTTTATGATGAAATGCTTCAATATGGAGAACGGGCAACAATTCTCACGGAACACGTTCCTGACCCATTAGCGACGGCTTACACATTTCAAAAGGCAGGAGAAGCTGCTCAACACCTTGGCATTCTCAAGGGTGATGATTCCTTGCTTGTCAAGGCTGCTTCCTTTTTCGATAGGGCCTCAGAAGATTGGGCAAAAACCGGTGAGCGTCACAAACGCGCCCAAGCGATAACCGAACACGCGGATTCGCTCCTGTTTCAAAGTAGTTTAGACTTCACACCTGATGAAACAAAGCGATTAGGCCTCTTAGATCGAAGTGAGCAACTACACCAAGAAGCTGCTGGAATGTATTCCAAACTCTTCTTTTTCCATGATGAAGGGGAAAATTACTGGCGAATCGGACAGATTCACCTGCTGAGAGGCGATTTTATTAGTGCCCAAGAAAGCTTTGACAGAGTCCAGAAGGCATTCAACCGGGCTGCTGAACTCATCCCTGACCTTGCTGATGTCTATTCGGTTTTCAGTACCTTTGGTATAACGTTCGTGGGGTTAGTCGACGGCCTGAATATCATCAATCGCGGCGATTACGCTCACGCTGCTTTGTTATTTGATGATTTGGCGAAAGGTTTGGAACCGGAAACTGAACGGAGTCTTCGGCAGTTACGTCAGTTACTCATTGCTCTTACTTCCGTGTGTCAGTTTGCTGACACAAAAGAGTTAGCTCATCGTGAAAAGGCTAAAGCAGAACTTCAGAAACTCCTTGGTCAGCTCTCACCTGATGCGTACGAGCAGCAACTTCCCTATAGTCTCAACAAAACCATTCATCGATTACAAATCTTCTTGGTTGCACCGAAACTGTTCTTTCCACCCTTGTTACTGAATCTTCCGCTGCAAGAGAAGATGCTGGCTATAGCCCAGACACGCCATATCGTCAGTACAGCTCTCAGCATGTACCAATCCACTGCAAGCCAACGAGACACTCCCATAGAAGAGCCAACAGAAGATGTCATTCGAAGCTATGTTGCCCGGATGAGTAGTATCTTAGAAAACCGGTAAATTCCAGTCATCAGAAGGAATCTTCTTTCATATAAAAACGAACACTTTTATTATTGCCAAGCCTTGAGCCGTATCAGAGGAGATTCAGTGTCACTCAAAGTTAAGGACCTAATCAGTATTGCAGACCTCAGTACAAAGGAGATCCTTACGATTCTCGATCGGGCTGATGAAATGGAATCCATCGCCCGCGGGGGAAAACCGTCCACGTTGCTCGCAGGAAAAATCTTGGCTACATTGTTCTATGAACCATCAACTCGAACACGCCTAAGTTTTGAATCCGCTATGGCACGACTTGGTGGCTCTACAATTACAGTCGCTGATGTGGGGGCCTCATCAGTGGCAAAAGGTGAATCTCTCGCAGATACAATTCGAACGGTGGAAAATTATGCGGATATCATTGTCCTCCGACATCCACAAGAAGGAGCTGCGCAATGGTCCGCGGAAGTATCAAAAGTACCAATTATTAACGCTGGGGATGGTGCTGGTCGACATCCCACACAGACGCTTCTTGATCTGTCAACCATTCGGCGAAGCCAGGGTCGGCTAAAGAACTTAGACATCGCGGTCCTAGGTGACTTGCGATTTGGACGAACGGTTCATTCACTCTCCTATGCGATTACTCGATTCACGAAACGGCTCTATTGCATTGCCCCGCCAGGATTAGAACTCCCCGATGAAATTGTGAATGACCTTCGTGAGCAAGGCAAAGAAATTATCCAAACCACTGAATTGCAGGGCATTTTACCGAAAATAGACGTGTTGTATGCTACACGGATTCAAAAGGAGCGATTTCCCACACCTGCTGACTATGAAAAGGTACGCGGAATCTTTCGTATCGATAAAAGCATGCTCGAGAACGTGAAATCCAATTTGGACATCCTTCATCCTCTCCCACGTGTCGACGAAATTTCTCCCGAAGTAGATGAGACACCTTTTGCTCGCTACTTCACACAAATGTTTCATGGTGTCCTTGTCCGCATGGCAATTCTAACCATGCTCTTGGAGGCGAAAACAAAATGACACCCCCAAAAAGGAAATCAGCAAAATCAAAGGCTGATGAAAAGCCCAAAGAGCTCCGAGTACAAAAGATTCAGGCAGGAACCGTCATAGACCACATTACCGCTGGATATGCCCTAGCCGTGTTACAAATCCTCGGAATCACAGGGCGCGAAGGGGATACCATCAGCATTGCAATGAATGTTCGAAGTAAACACATAACCAAAAAGGACATCATCAAAGTAGAAGGTCGCGAAATCACCGCTGACGAAATTAACCGTATTGCGCTCGTAGCCCCCAAGGCCACCATCAATATTATTCGCGACTACAAGATTTATACAAAAACACGAATCGAAGTTCCAGATGAAATCATTGGAATCGTAAAATGTGTCAACCCCAGTTGCATTACAAATAATGAAAGAGGAATCAAAAGTAACTTCAAAGTGGTAGACCGCTCCCCCGTCACACTTCGATGCTTGTACTGTAAACGGGTTACCCATCATGATTTCATCATCGAGCAGCTTCAGGGACAAAACTAATTCCTTGTCAGAAACCACAGGAGAATCAGTTCCATGGGAAAACTATTCGGCCAAACCTTTATCAAAACACTAGAAACCCGAGTCAAAGCGAATAAATCACGAGTGATACATGCTTTAGATATTGCCAACACACTGCCTCCCGATGCCCCAGATTCTGAACGCCAGGAACTGATTGAACGCGCCTGTCATGTAGCTGCCGCAGTAGCACCGTATGTCGTCGCTATCAAACTGAATTATCCATTGGTACTAGCCGTGGGGCTAGAAATTGTGCATCACCTGAAAATGGTTGTGCCTGATCTTCCTCTTATTGCTGATTTCAAAGTCGCTGACATTGATAATACGAATGCATGGATTGCTCGTCATGCGTTTGCTGCAGGAATTGATGCCATTATTGTTCAAGGCTTCATCGGAGACGACGCTATTCAAGCAGTGCTCAATGAAGCCAAAGATGCTGGTGACCGCGGAGTTATTCTCGTTGTGGATATGAGTCACCCCGGCGCAGTTCAATTTATTCACCCTCAAACACCTCGAATGGTGCACCTCGCAAAACAATTGAAAGTTACAGGGGTCATCGCTCCTGGAACTCGACCTCCCCATGTACGTGAAATCCGTAACCTCTTAGGTTCACACACGCTTATTCTAGCTCCAGGTGTTGGAGCGCAAGGAGGTAAACCTGGATCAGCAATAGCAGCTGGAGCGAATTATGAGATAGTGGGACGAACCATCTATACGGCTGAAAATCCAGCATTAAAAGCAAAGGAACTGGCAGAACAGACGTTTAACGTTAAACTACAAACTGAGGGCTCAACTCAGGATGCCTTCATCAAAGAAATAGCTGTTCTCCTGGCAGACGTGGGGGCAATTAAATTCGGAGAATTTACGCTCGCATCAGGCAAAAAAAGCCCCTACTATATCGACTTACGTGTCATCCCCTCATATCCTGCAGAGTTCAACAAGTTAACTGACCTCCTTTCTCAGTGGCTTGCCGGAAATCCAAAAGTGAAATTCAATCGTATCGCTGGAGTTCCCACTGCTGGAATTTCCTTTGCCACAGCCTTGTGTACGCGACTTGGAGTTCCCTTGCTATACATTCGAAGCAAGCCGAAAAAATATGGTCGCCAACAACTTGTCGAAGGAATTCTCGAAACAGGTGATCATGTGCTTGTGATTGATGACTTAATCACTGATGGCGGGAGTAAAATAGACGCCGTGCAGGTACTCCGGGATTCAGGGGCAAAGGTGACCGATGTTTTGGTTGTAGTGGATCGTCAACAGGGGGGTGCTGAGCATTTGAAGCAGGAAAAACTTAGGCTTCATGCACTGGCTCCAATTTCGCACATTATCAAGGCCTTAGAAGGAGAAAAACGCCTGTCAAAATCCGATGCACAACACATCCTTAGTTATATCGCTAATCAGGGTTAGTTCTCTTGGATTTTCTTGACCTTTTTACGTTTTCTTATTCGTTGACCTAAGATAGCGATAACAACGATTCCGAAGTATCCTAAAAGAAAGGCAAGGGGATAATGGACAAATTCAAAGGGAGCGAAACCTAATGCGGGTGCCCATAATTCGATAAAGATCCGAAAGAGGTTTCCCAGCACAATAATGCAAATTGCTAGTACTCCAACTATGATGTGATCTGGTTTGGGTTCCAGATTTCGGTCAGCAAGGATAAGCAGAGCCAAACTGGGTATGAGCGCGATGAGTCCCGCACAGGCGTTGTCGATTTCTCCTCCAATTATTCTGAGGGTCACAGCCTCTCGAACGAAGATGAGTACTTGAGCACCTCCGAAGTGAGGAATAAGGGATTGAATAGGTGATATTCCGGAAAAGAGGAGTAAGCTTGCGACGGTTTGTGAGTAAAGCCATTGAACGGGCCAAAAATCAATTAGAATGACAAGTAGGGCTGATAAGATGATAGTGATTATCAGTTTCACATCGTTATTGGGTTGGAACGCTCGTGAGGACTGAAGGAGAATTATGATGCCAATCACCAGAAGAAAGAGTGCAAAAGGTGTCAACGGGTTTTGTGGAATCGAATATGCAATGCCGCCTGCCACAATTAATGTGGTTCCTACGATAAAAAGAAGCCAGGGGGAATAATCTGCGATTAAATTCGTTTGTTTCATGACCTAAACCCGAAGTGATGTATTCGTTAGCGTGTACCGTTTTCATCAGTCGATTCGATAGGTATATGCTTGCCTGTACTATCTCGTTTGAATCGTCCAAAATCTGTGTCCTTTAACCTCTTAGAATCAAATACGGGTCCGTCAAGGCAGACTCTCGTTCCTTGAGTGTCGATGATACAATGCCCGCATAATCCGATACCACATTTCATGTAGCGTTCCAAACTCACCTGCAAAGGTATGGGATACTTCTCCATGAGCTCTGCAAGACTTGATAGCATCCCTTCTGGACCACAAGCTAAACAAGCGGCATAACGAGAGTCAATGTCAAGATGAAAAGCTGCCGCATTAACTGCAGTGCCTTGGATTCCATCGGACCCATCATCAGTAGAAATAATGACTTTCTGAGCAAACTCATCAAATCGTTGTCGAAACAGCAACTCAGTATGTGTTGATGCACCCAAGGCCACGTGGATTTCATGGCCTTTTTTCACCGCTACTTCCGTTGCAAATGACAAGGGTGGAGAACCACAACCTCCTGCGACAAACAATAAGGGACCTTTATCAATTGATCGTGGAAATGAAAACCCATAACCTAATGGTCCACGTATTCCTAAGAGGTCTCCTTCTTGCCGCTCATGCAAAGCTGCTGTTGCCTCCCCCACTTTTGCTGATGCAAATTCTACCAGCCCTTTATGACTCTTCACACTAGAGATGCTCATTGGAATTTCATCAACACCAGGAATCCAAATCATCAAGAATTGTCCAGGGACAGCGGTTCGAGCGATATCAGGTGCGGAAAGTGTGAAGGATTTTGTACGAGGGGTCTCCTCAACGATTTGTAGTATTGGTCCAACAAGTGGTCGGAGGCCATGCACAAGTTTTGTCGGATTTTGTTTAGTTTTTTTGTCTGGTGTCATTGAATATCTCCATCAAAGATGGTTTGTCCCGCAAGGATTGTGCGGCACACCTTTCCTCGCACCTTCCATCCTTCAAATGGTGTCAAAGTGGATTTACCATGCAAGGCATCACTACGAATTATATATTGTGCTTTGGGGTCAAAGAGGACTAAGTCAGCATCGGCACCAACTTCGAATTGTCCTTTTTCAATCCATTGCGCGTTACGAAGCCCAAACCACGTTGCAGGGTTTAAACTCATCATACGGATTAAATGCGGTAGTGTCATCTCGGCGTCATGAACCAATCGCGTATACATCAAGGGAAGCATCGTCTCCACACCTACGATTCCTCCAGGCGCTGATACGAAATCTGCGTCTGAACCTGTTTTTTCACCCACAGTGTGTGGGGCATGATCTGATGCAATAATTTTGATCTGGTTTGCAAAACAGGCATTCAGCAATGCTTCAGTGTCCGTGGTTGATCGCAAGGGTGGGTAGCATTTTGCAATGGGACCAATCTCTGCCAAATCTTTAACCGTTAATAACAGATGGTGTGGAGTCACTTCTGTTGTTACAGGAATTCCTTTGTGCCATGCAGCGAGAATACTCCGAAACCCTGCTGCTGTCGATAAATGGCAGATATGAAATCCACACACTGGAGGGTTTGCCAAGAGTTTCTCAATGGCTTGTACTTCTGCTTCTGGTGGTCGACTGGCAAGGAAAGCGAAGGATGAACCATCTGTCGGTATACTCAAGAAAGCAGGATCTTCCGCATGCACAGTAAGAAGGTGTCCCAGGGGAGTTAAAGTTGAAATACACGCGGTCTCCTGATGTGGCATATAAATTTTGAACGAAACTATACCTGCTTCGATAAGCTGTTTTGCCTTCGCGACAACCTCTTGTTCATCCCACTCACTCAATGCATCCGATCGATAAGGACCACCATGGAACGCAAAATCCACGAGGCTGTTTTTCTCAGCACGATTGATTTTTTCCATTAACCTTTCTTGTGTTGTCGTGGGTGGATTTGTATTTGGCATATCGACGATGGTAGTTACACCACCCGCTGCAGCAGCTAGGGAACCAGAGGCAAAATCCTCTTTGTCTGGATACCCGGGATCACGAAAATGAACGTGAACATCGACTAACCCGGGTAAAACGACGTATCCTGAGGCATCAATAACTTCATCGGCTTCTTCAGATTTTGATAATGCAGGATTGATGATGGCAGAAATCACTCCATTGTCAATCAAAAGGTCTGCCTCTTCTACATGATCTGGAAGGACCAGACGTCCGTTAACAACTTTGAGGTCGTGAACAGCCATGGCTAGGGGTTCACTCCTACATCCTGCATTTGCCCAGTCAATTCCGAAATATGGTTTATTTCATGCCGTGTGAGATATTTCCCAATTTCTTCGCAGACTTGTGAGAAGATGGTCGATCCACGTGTTAACACACCGGTTCCGATTTCAACGGCGGTCGCTCCTGCTAAGAAGAATTCTACAGCATCATCACCGGTTAGAATACCGCCAACTCCTATAATGGGTATTTTCAGTTTTGCCTTATTTAATTCCCAAACGGTTCGAATCGCAATGGGCTTAATTGCAGGACCCGATAAGCCACCAATTCCAGCCCCCAGGAGGGGTGTTCGTGATTCTATATCAAGGGCTAGCGCCGGTAATGTGTTGATAGCGACAAGTGCAGAGGCACCTGCTCGTTTCGCGGATTTTGCTACCTCTCGTAATCGGGGATAATCAGTTGATCCCGGTAATTTGACCCAAATGGGGACTTCTTTATTCGTGCGCTCCACAACGGCTGTCACAACTTCACCGACAGCCTCCGGATCCAAACCCAAAAGATACAATGATCCGACGTGGGGACAGGAAACATTCAATTCGACAGCAGAAACACCGGCTTTTACATATTTGGCAGCGACTCGAGCAAACTCCTTTGGTGTATTTCCTAAAGCACTACCAATGACAGGAACCCCCTGTTTGACTGCGGTCTTGACTTCAGGCAGATAGTCTTGGATTCCCGGATTCGGAATTCCCATCGCGTTCAATAGACTATCACCGGAGATGCCTACAACGCGTGGACCTGGATGCCCTGTACGGGCTTTCACACTCGCGGTTTTCGTCACAACGGCTCCAGCACCATCATTCTTTGCATTAATTAGGCCACCTGCTGCTACTCCTAATACGCCTGAAGCTAGAATCGTGGGATTTTCCAGTTTTATTGAACCAATCTTTACATGTAATCTTGGATCGGATTTCACTTCAGTTTCGGGCGGCACAACCTTCGATTCTCCATAATCTTCACACGTTTGATACTGCTTTGTGCCTACTTTGTATATCTAAATTGTCCTGTTAGTAACGAAATTGCAGACCGAGAAAATGTAGAGCTCTCCGTTGAACTTTCTCTTCAGGAACTTCAGTTCTTAGTTCCATGGTATTGATGATGTTATAACCCCGTCGAACAAAAAATCGCACAGCGTCAATATTTCGAGGTAACACCGATAGATATAGGTTGGTTTCTCCTGCTTCCCGAATATACACCTCTGCGGCCCTGAGTAAGGTAGTGCCAATTCCGCGAATTCGCCAATTTTCGGTGACACCGATTTCTCGTAGGAAGTAGGCACCTTCATGACGCTCGATTCGACAGAATCCCACAACTTTCTTTCCTTCCAATGTTTCAGCAACCAGTATATGTGATGATTCCTGTAGCATATCTTGGGGGATAATTGTCGCTGCTTCTTCAGGCGGCATGGGACCCCGCTCGTTTAACCGACGATGGAAAGAAAAGAATTCAGCCACCAGATTGGTTAAGCCAACGAAGTCCTTCACATCATATTCACGAATTGTGACAGCAGTCTCCGAACTCATTAGAATCCCTCGGGTATAGGCTCAATGGGCTAGTAGACTGATAAGCATTGTGAGAAAAAAAGGAATAGAGGGGTAGTACGCACCCAACAGCGTACCACCCCGAGGGACGGACATGACGACTATTCAAATTCGTCAGAGCCAATTTCGTAGCCGTTGTGTAATGGTTGGATGTAGATGTTCGCTTGAATTAGTTCAACGATCATAGCAATGAAGGCTATGAAGATCAGCAGTGGTCCGAGCCACCATATCCAGGGCATTACTAGAAGTTTCCAGTAGAACAGTGTCCAGATGACGCCATTCCAGATGGGAATTGGCCAGGACAAGGGCCCATAGAAGAATTGAATGAGGAGCCAAACTCCAACGAGGGCATAGAGTGTATCAATGGATGCTAGGAGTCGGGCGGCGGCCAATGAGCTATCACCGACCAGGATACGAACCGTTGTTAGACCAGCTTGTGTTAAACCAATGAACGCAAGCCAGTAGAGCACTGTAATCTCTAAGGTTGGATAGGTTGAGAACCAAATTGGTAAAACGATAGCAAAGACAATGGCAACGATAATGCCAAAGATGTGACCGACCAGTTTACCCATGAGTTTTCCTCGGCCGGTAAATTCGTTGTATTTATCGACGCGTTTCTGAACCCGCTTTTGGGTACGGGGAATGCGTTGTTCTTCTTTCTTTTCATGATCCTGCATGATACCGCGCAGGATTTCGGTTAATGGGGGACCAGATGGATGGGATAAGAGTAACATAACCAAATAGGATATGATAATTCCAGCAAAGACCCAAACCTGAGTTACTACTCCAAGTAAGATGTATGGTAGAAGCGCCATGATAGGCACTGTACTCAGATTGAGTAAAACTACTGTAACCAGATATGCAATAAGAGCTAGGTCCGTGATGACGAAACCAATAATGATCCACCAGAAGTATTGACGGTGCTTAGGAGTCAACGCATCGAGAAAGCTTTGGGCTTTTTCAATGTCACTTTGTTCTTTTTCCCGTCGGAATTCGCGTGCCACAATGTCTGGGCTGCCCATCGAAACGACGGCATCCCATGCAGCGGCTGTGGTGAGGCGTCCACTAGGTTGACTAGCTTTTTCCAGAAGATGGGATCGGAGTTCAGGGATCACTTCTGTGGAAACGTCTGAAGGAAGTCGCGCTTTCACTTGATCTAAGTAGTCTGCGATGATTTTTCGAGCAGAGGCCTCATCACCAGGAGAGGCTGCTTGTGGGGGTCTCCCATCGCCCGAATATTCGTCCTTAGGATTGTTAGACATTCAAATCACTTTCTGAGATTTCCGCTCCGCAGTTTGCACAGTAGATTGCTCCAGGGTACACTTGGTTTCCGCAGGAAGTACAGAACAGTACTTGTTCTTGATAATCACC
>JAEOSV010000215.1 GCA_016840185.1 Candidatus Hermodarchaeota archaeon
CCATTTAATCTGCTTACTAATCTTCGTCAAAATATCGTCTTGAGTTATTTGAAACAACGTCTTGAAAGACTCGACGAAAAACGACTCGAATTTCTAGCAGAACTAGCTGATGTGCTTAAAGAAGAACATGTAATAATCGCATCTGACCCTTCAACGGTAGAAGCGATTAGCTGTATACCAGTGGTCTATCTTAAAGACCTTCTCTCCCTCGAGAGTTCTAGCGATTTCATTGCACTAATTCAGAGCCGCCGAGGAGCTTGAATTGTACGAAGAACACCAGGAAGGCGCTATAACCTTTCTTCGCCCACCCTTACAGAAGATCCCAACCACTGGTATGACCGTGTTTTTCAACCCTCAATCCGAGCTAAATCGTGACTTGACAATTATCGCCCTTCATACATTTCTTTCACATTTTAAAAAGACGGGAATCCGAATTTGTACTCCTTTGGCAGGAACGGGTGTTCGACCAATTCGTTTTGCTAAAGAAATTTCAGGGATTGACACCGTAATTGTAGGTGATGCAAATCCTAAGGCTGTTGAGCTTATAGAAAAGAATCGAGATATGAATGGCGTCGAGGAATTGCTTGAAGTATATCATAAGGAAGCAAATCAATTACTAAGCCAGTTTGTGGCATTTAAGGAGAAATTCGATGTAATCGATATCGATCCCTTTGGGTCTCCTCGTGAATTTTTTGATTCCGCAATTAGAGCGCTAAAATCCCCAGCGATGCTCTGTCTAACAGCAACCGATATGCCGGTTTTGGTAGGAATCAGGCGTCGGACTTGTATCAAACGGTATGCTTCCACACCCTTGAAAACCGAATATGCCCATGAGTTAGCCGTGAGAATCTTACTGGGATGTGTTGTTCGAGAAGCAGCTTCTCGCAACATTGGGCTAACCCCGTTGCTTACATTTTCAATAGATCATTATGTGCGATTATATTGTCTAACAACAGAGGGAGATGAAAAAACTTGGGAATCGGTTTCTCAATTGGGTTTCATTCTTCATTGTAGCAAATGTGGTCACCGTTCAGTTACCCAGGGTTTGATTCCGAATATCAAACACTGTGACCACTGCCAATCGGAAGACGCGCAACTAGTCGGACCTTTATGGATTGGTAATCTTGGAGACAAAGTTTTCATCAAAGAGATGTACGAGAATCTCGACGAATTTCAGTTAGGGAAAAAACGTAAAGCTGAATCACTCTTGAAAACCTTAGAACAGGAAGTGGATGGTCCTCCTACGTATTATGATCTTCATCGCTTAGCGGATAAATTGAACATCCCAATTCCTCCGTTTCGTGATGTGATTGCAAGATTGTGTGATATGGGCGCGTTTTGTGTTCGAACCCATTTTTCGCCGTATGCAATTCGGACATCAGCTAGTGAAGAAACGGTGAGTCAACTTCTAATTTCACTTACAGTGGAGGATTGAAAACATGAAGCGGTGGAAGAAGAATGAGTCTTACAGAAAGCAGGCTCGTAAGGCAGGTTATCGCTCCCGTGCCGCTTTCAAGATTCTTGACATCGATAAACGATTTGGTATATTGAAGAACGCCATTCGTGTTATTGATTTATGTAGTTCGCCAGGTTCTTGGTTGCAAGTTGTAAGGGAACGATGTGTTAATCCTGAAGCAGTCATAGTAGGCATCGACGTCGCTCATATCAAACCAATTCCAGGTGTACACATTATCCAAAGCTCAATTGAATCGCCTGAGTTAATTTCACAACTGAAGGAATTTTTCGATAATCCTGTTCAAGTTGTACTTGGTGATTGTTCTCCAAAATTATCTGGGAGCAAGAGCCTTGACCGAGAGCGTCAGTTTTGGTTGGCCCAACTTGGCTTTAAGCTTGCTACGCAGTTATTAGGGAAAGGAGGGCATTTCGTGACGAAGCTTTTTCAATCCGATGAATTTCGCGGATTCATTGATCAGGCTAAGAAGCATTTCCAATCAGTAAAAACTTACAAACCACAAGCTTCCTTTAAACGAAGTGCGGAAATGTATCTTATTGCAAAAGGATTTCGTGGAGTTTCAGACTCGATTACTCTAGACGGGCCTTAATCCAACTGTTCAGTTTTTCACATACCCAAGGACTCGTTGGTTGTCCAGCACCACATTGGTCAATATTTTGGCAAATGAAACATGGACAACCCTCAAGTGTATCCCATTCCCCTTCATCATTCCCTTGCCAAATAATCCGAAATGTGGATTGACCATCATGATTCTCTTCAATTTTTTCGACTTGACCATTTTTACTTAACAAGTCTATAATCTGTAAAACAGTGGGTTCTGGCTGCTCCATTTTTTGAACTAACTCTGCAAGAAGTATGCCCCGTTTACCAGCGTCCTTAAGGAGCTCAATTGTACCAGATTCCATGACATCATCTAGAAAACTGGTTCAATGGATAAAAAGCCTTTCAAACGCCAAAGAAAAAGAAAGGAAAAAGGGCGAAACGTTTCGCCCTATGAATACCCGTTAGAGTGGGACTTCAAGGTCTAGTTTTTCAACGAGTTCTTTGTAACGATTGCGCACTGTGACTTCAGTGACCCGAGCCACTGCTGCTACCTCACGTTGTGTACGTCGTGAATTTGCCAGAACGCTTGCAACGTAAATAGCTGCGGCTGCGACACCGGTCGGTCCTCTTCCACTAGTTAGTCCTTTATTTGAAGCCATTTTTAGGATTTGAATTGCTTGGGCTTGAACTTCACCGAGTAATTTTAGTTCACTGATAAATCGAGGAACGTAGTCTATGGGAGAAGTGGGTGGTATTGAGAGACGAAGCTCACGTGCGATGAATCGGTAACTTCGACCAATCTCTTTCTTGCCAACCCTTGAAACTTCAGCGACTTCATCGAGTGTTCGAGGAATTCGAGATTGCCGACAGGCTGCATATAATGCAGCAGCAGCAACTCCTTCAATTGACCGCCCTCGAATCAATCGTTGTTCGACAGCTCGGCGGTAAAGCATAGCTGCGATTTCACGAACGTTACGTGGAAGTCCAAGGCTTGATGCCATGCGATCCAGTTCGGAAAGAGCATAAGCAAGATTACGTTCTGTGGCATCGGACACACGAATTCTTCGTTGCCATTTCCTTAGTCGATAGATTTGCGCCCTGCGTTTTGGAGCTAAATCTTTACCATAACTATCACGATTTCGCCAATCAATCATTGTTGAAAGACCTTTATCATGAATAGTAAAGGTAAGGGGAGCACCAACACGAGCACGTTTATCGCGTTGTTCTTGGTCAAAGGCCCTCCATTCAGGACCTTCATCGATGATTCGATCTGTGAGAACGAGTCCACAGTTCATGCATATGATTTCGGCTCTTGAATAATCCTTCACTAGACGGGTAGTACCACAGTCAGGACAATGAGCGAGCGCAGAAGTACTTACTTCTTTCGTCGTTTCCCTACGCCTCCTTTTGGAGCCTTCTTAAGATAGAGAGTTGTCCCAGGAGGCACTACGGCGTCTTTTATCTTTGCTTCTGGTTTTAACGCAGCAAACGGTTGAATAGTTGGTCCAAAGATATCAATCACTCTACCAATTGGTTTTGAGTGAGCTGAGAAAACGCGTGTCCCTAGTCGTAAAGCTTGATTTAGACGCGCAATGACATTCCCTTGCGCGGATATGTGTAGAACTTGACCAATTCCTTGCAGCAGATCGACTCCTGGGAAGGCCAGAATTGGGTCGTGGGGGGAATAGAAGGTGAGAAACAGACCGTGACTTAAAAACGTTTGCTTGCTTTTCTGCGTGGAAGAGTTGATGTTTGTAATCCCATAAGAAAATGGCTAGTCTTTCTATCATTTTCTTTATATTTTACGGTTTTTATGAGTATTTTTACAGGAACACCATTATTTTTTTCCAACAGCTTTCAAAGTTTTCATAATCTTAGCAAGTTCTTTAAGAAGTTGGGTTTTAGTTTGATTTTCGGGTTTCTTAATGAGTACAACCCCCGATGCGCTCCACCAACTTGCAGGATATCGGGCATCTGACTCGACTGTATGTTCTAGCCCAAGACGTTGTGCAGCCTTAGCAATCATAGTGGTAGTTACTACTGTCAATGCCAGTTTTTTTGGAACACGGCGCCCCGAATGACGACTTCGGTTTGCTTCGAAATAAGCCGGATATATATAGAAATTTCCTGATTTGCGCATTCTAAACCGCCTTCATAGCCACCATCCATAACACAAAAGCTTTGCTTTTCTTGTAAGGGAGCAAGGTTGAAAAGTTTTGAGTAAACGGAATGATACGTCATGCATGAATTCTCGACAGCAGTGAGTATAGTTGAAGCAGTAAAACGTGCTGCAAAAAGCTACGGTGCTCCAAAGGTAGTAGGAATTACGCTTCAAATCGGAAAACTATCCATGCTTAATCACGATCAGTTACTCTTCGGCATCGAAATTGCGTCAAAAGATTCGGTTGCTGAAGACGCGAAGGTTACCATTGAGCCACTTGTAACGAAAATCCGTTGTCGAAAATGTGAAGCTGAATCAGATGTTACTCAAGAAGGGGCATTGTATGAAATCTTATCCTCTATGGCATGTTCTCACTGTCAGTCAAAGGATGTTGAAGTAATTCAAGGTCGAGAATGTGTCATTAAGGATATTCAAGCGGAAGTAGAAAAAGAGTAACCGCTTTTTTTATTCTATCTTAATTGCGTCCACAATTCCATTTTGGCCTGGCCGACTGGTCACGCGTGCTTTTCCTTTTTCCGTTTCAATGATAGTTCCTTTTGTGATGATTCCACGACGATCAAAATCAACATCGGCCGGGTTTTGTAGGACTTGAATTATCTTTGATTTTTCTGCTTTCCCTGTGGCTTTGTCAGTTACATTGGCGTGAGAGGCTGCAAGCAGACGATGCTTGGAATTACCACCAAGGGCTCGTCTTTTACGGAGTTTCTTTTCTCCCATGATGGTTTCGGTGGCCTGGCTACCTCTTTCAAATTTACGATGCTTTCGTGATGAACGACGCCGAGCACCACTGTGATATCTTTTGGATTTACCTTGCCAGAGGGGCATTTCAGTTACCTCGGATTTGTCACGAGACACTGACAAGATGCTATAAACGTTTCGCCAACCCGATAATGGCAAAGACTTTAGGTTCTTGACTTTGACTCCCATACGAACGATTCGAAGTGATTCTCATGCCAGAAGAAAAACCTCGTGTTGAACTAGCTCATGGAGCAGGCGGACGTGCCATGGCTCAATTTCTAACGGATGTCATATTTCCCCACTTTAAGATCAATCGGTTTCAAAGTGGAATTGGATTACCTGAAGCAGATGACGGCGCGACAATCCCAATAGAAAAACAGGAGTTTGTAATCTCCACTGATAGTCACACTGTTTCACCATTGTTCTTCCCGGGTGGTGATATAGGAAGTCTTGCAGCCGCGGGTACGATTAATGACGTAGCAATGATGGGCGCTCGACCCTTGGTTATGACAAGTGCCTTGGTCATCGAAGAAGGTTTTTCAGTTGAAGCGCTTCGCACGATATTATCTTCAATGGCTTCAACCGCAGCCGAGGATCAAGTGGCGATTATTGCAGGAGATACAAAGGTAATTCCAAAGGGAGGCCTAGATCAAATGATAATCTGTACAACGGGAGTTGGGCTAGTTGAAAAAGGACACGTAATCACTGACAGTGGTATTAAGGTCGGTGACAAGCTTATAATGACAGGAACTATCGGAGACCATGGAATTGCCCTACTGGCTAGCCGAGAGGGACTTTCTTTTGAAACCGATTTAATCTCAGATATTGCTCCATTGTGGTCTTTAGTTAGAGATGCTTTGCATGTAGGTGGAATTCATGCAATGAAAGATCCTACACGTGGAGGACTATCCGCTACTCTGAATGAATGCGCAAAAAAGTCTGGAGTGGGGCTAGCTGTTGAGGAGAAAAAATTACCATATCAAAGAGAGGTTCTTGCAGCAAGTCAAATGCTTGGGCTAGATCCTTTGCAGGTCACTTGTGAAGGAAAAGCACTAATTGCTGTGGAAGCAGAAAAGGCTGAAGAAGTATTGCATGCTGTTCGAAATAGTAAATATGGAAAGAATGCCCAAATTATCGGAGAAGCCGTAAAGGACCGCCCAGGCATTGTTGTGATGAAAACAGAAGTGGGAGGTTCACGAGTTATTCAATACCCTTGGGCAGAAGCCATTCCTCGTGTTTGTTAATTCCTCTCATAACCAAGTATTATTGTGAAATTTTAACACAGGTTTCTCCGAATATCTGCTCAATTTGATAGCTGAGTTCAGGCGCACAAATTGAAGCTGGTTGAGGTTCTAAGAGACGATTACTGTATTTTGTGAGAAATAATTTTGTTATGCGTTTCGCGATTGTTTCTATCATTATTGGATTTGATGTTTTTGCACTGCTAATCACTAAAAGTCCATTTCGAAGTGGATGAAATGTATATTTGCAAGGTTCAGTTGTAACCGTTTCTATTCGCCCATCGGTTACTTCTTTGGCAAATAACGATAGAGCAATGAAAAAGCCTCCAAGAATCGCTGGATCGGGATGATTTTTACTTGCAGTGAATATTCGATAAAAGAAAGGACAGCCGGATTCCTTGAGAATGAAAAGAGAGTAGAGACCTTCAGGGGGATTCATGTTGGAAGCTTGCTTGCTCTGGGTAGATTGAGAGATACGTGCCACACTAAGAGCCTCTGATTGTTTAACTTCTCTTGATTCTATAGTAGCAGATATAAACTAACAAAGTCAGCGATGATAAGAGCTTAGTTGTTGTCTCGTTCAGCTATTGTCCTTCTGCAACAGCAGCAGCAAGTTCTGATTGTTCTATGCGAATTTGTTTAATCATTCTTCGTAGTTGCCTTTTGAGTTTGTCAAGTTCATAGTCGAAACCAAAGTAATCCGCGAACATTTCAGTTGTCACAAGTTCTTTTGTCCTTCCAGCCGGTGTGGATTCAACAAAGCCATGGGCTTCTAAATTCTTGATATGCTTGTAGCTATGAGACCCTCGATAAACAACAACATCTGACTGTAGAATAGGTTGTGATAAGGCAATGTAGATGAGGGTTTTCAGTTCCCCTAATGCAAGTAGGCCTTGAGGAGCTAAATCACCAACTTGTTCACTTAGTTCCGGATTCAGTTGGAGAACGAACCGCTGGCGAGGGAGCCGAACAATTTCTAAAGCGCCTGATCGATTTTCATATTCATCAATTAAAGATTGCACACATTCTCGTACTTTCTTCAGAGTTGGAATCTGTGTAGCTTGTTGGATTTCGTGAATAGTAAGAGGACGCCCCGAAATATAGAGGGCCGCTTCAACAAGCCGGGTTTTCTTATCCACTAGCAATTCCCTCCTCAATGCGAGGCTCTTGGACCCAAATCATAATATCTCCATATTGTTGGTCCTGTAAAATACGAATTTTGCCTTCGCTTATTAGGTAGAGGAGGCTCAGAAAAACACGAATTATATCAAAATGCGACATGCCTTGTACAAAATTTACAAA
>JAEOSV010000216.1 GCA_016840185.1 Candidatus Hermodarchaeota archaeon
AAAAACCCCTTGCTCATGATCAGTGCCCCCGGTGTCGTAGTGACGCAACCACCATTTTGCGGAAGGTTCCCATCGCCTATGGTCATGAAGTCACACGAAAATGCGATAAATGTGGAAACACCTGGAAGTACACATCCAAATTTGGTGCAGGCGCCTGGCCCTAAAATCACTCCAAACATCGGATGAAACGCAGGGGAACTATACCGTATGCTATAGTATTTTCTAGAGTTGAATAGAAAGGAGCTACGGAACAGAATCGGTTATTGGAGAACTAAGTCTTCACTTGTTCAAAACCAAAACAAGATGATTTGTCGAAGAGGAGAAGAAAATGAGTGTCGCCGGCTTTAGCATATGTATTCGTTCCTGTGCAAATACCACCTTTTCGATCATAGTTCTTACAGTCTAAGCAAATTGCTTTGATAGACATATCGTCGGGCATAATTTTTATTATCTTTTTCTTGCTCATGACACTTCTCACCTGGGTGGTGTAATCCGAGTAAGGAAGGGTATGAGCTAAAACCTTTTCCATTGCTTAATTTTGGTAAAAGCTACATCCAAATAGAACTATTGCAATAAGAGAAGGGTACGGAGGATTCGATATGACTGAATTGAATATTCTCGAATCACTACAGGGAATTGTTTCACAAATTGCACATCGTTTGGTAAAACAAAAGGCAACATTGATGGTTGCTGAATCAGCCACTGGGGGATTAATCCAACACCTCCTCACAGAGATACCGGGCAGTTCAGATTTCTATCTAGGTGGCATCGTTGCGTATTCTAACGAGCTCAAACACCGATTGTTACAAGTTCCTCAGACTACGATGAAACAATATGGAGCCATTAGTGCCGAAACGGTGGCGGCGATGGCTAATGGGGTCAGGCTGTGGATGAACGCTGATTATGGTCTTGCCTCATCAGGGATTGCGGGTCCCACTGGAAACACACAAACAAAACCTGTAGGGCTTGTTCACGTTGCCGTGTCCCACCAAGCCTTTGAGACAATAAGCCAGCAATTTACTTTCACAGGAACTCGTCGGGACAATAAACTGAATTTTAGTCGTGTAGCACTTCAACTGCTTCTTGAAAGCATCAAACAAGAAGAATAGGAATCCTGGGTTCACCGTGGCGGAAATCTCTTAAAGGCTCAATGAACACGACACATGAAAGTCATGCCCCCCTTTTCCGGATACCCCAATTATCTTGAATCCCCTGTCTTTCGCCCACCCAGCGAAGCAAACAGCCTCATTCTTCAAGCGACTTTGGGTTGTTCACATAATGCCTGCACTTTCTGTGGTTCATACCGCACGAAACAATTCAGAATCAAACCATTCACGCAGCTCAAAGAAGAAGTCAAAGAGCTTGCCCGAAAATACAAGATCCAACCTCATCGTATATTCCTTGCAGATGGCGACGCACTGGTTCTCTCCACTCCACAGTTACTCGATATTATGCAGCTGTTAAACGATGAATTTCCCAGTGTTAAACGTATTAGTATCTATGCCAGTGGCACGAATGTTCAGCGAAAATCCGATAATGAACTTTCACAGATTCGTCAAGCAGGTCTTGAGATGATCTATATCGGTTTAGAATCCGGTGATGACGAGGTTCTGCAGAACGTAAACAAAGGCATTACAAACCAAGAACACATTACGGCGTGTCTACGGTTGAAACAAGCAGGTTTCACTTTGTCGCCAATTATCATTTTAGGACTCGGTGGTAAAACACGAAGCCAAGAGCATGCCCAACAAACAGCGAATACTATCAACACCATCGACCCCCCGTATCTGGCTGCTCTGACACTTATGCTCGTTCCAGGCACAAAACTATACACCCAAGAAAAAGAAGGGAATTTTGATCCACTGACTCCTCTTGAAATCCTTCAAGAACTTCACACCTTGATTGAGGGATTAACAAAATTAACAGATTGTGTGTTTCGAACGAATCATGCATCGAACTATCTACCTTTACGTGGAGTGCTTTCACGTGACCGAGAAAAGTTCCTCAACACCATTAATACCGTTCTTTCAGACCCTGATGTGATGAAACGATTACGCCCTGAATACATACGAGGCTTGTAAGAAAGGTTTAACTTCAAAGAGTAGAGGGCTAGTATATCGACTGTTTGGAGTGGATTCTGAATGAGCCTTGATCCAGATGATTATGACCCTCTTGACCGACTTGGTCCTCGCCCAGTTCAACCTCAGGACCCAGAACGGAAAATCGATGCAGATCTTGTCGCGCTGCTACGTCAAGTCATTGTGCGAGTTGAGCAGCTAGAAAAGGATATGCGCCTCGTCAAGAACAAACTACAGTTGTAGACCCATTCAAGCCGTTTGTGAACTACGCCGTTTTAGAATGACAGCTACAATAACCACTATTACTACTACTCCTATAACTCCTGCTACAAGAAGTGGAATCGGAGAACCAGGACTAAAACTCAGAAGAATCGAATCGGTTCCATATTGACAAAGGAGAAGATGGCTAGGATCAAGCAAGAGCCTTACTGGCATGTCTTGAGTCTCAATCTCAACTGTGAGCACTGATTCTTCGAGAGGCGCATTTGGCCACCAAACAACAATCCCACTAGTAACTGTTTCAATTACAAGTGGAACAAACAGTCTAACAGGTATAGTTTGAAGTTGGTGAATTTGAACTGTTGTGCTCCAACCTGTTTCGGTTGGTTGTATTGAGGCTGCACCCAAACCTAGTGTCACTACCCCACTTCCATACACCCAAGGATCAAAGAACCAATTCAGCGATTCTCCCACTGCATCTTCAAAGAGTTGTTGAAAATCTCGTGTTCGAAGATTTTGATGAGCGGCTTGTGAGTATATGTATTGCCAAGCTTGATAGAAGGTATCATCTCCTAACTGCGTTCGAAGTAAATCGTACACTAAGGCACCTTTGGCATAGACGATGCGACCATATGCGTACCAATTGGTGGTCTGCCAATGAGCCATTGATTGATTGACAATTTCATCACTGTTCATGGCAACGAATTCCCAATATCGTTCCAAATCATTTTGACGATACTCCGCACGGGTTGCGGCGCCGTACGCATGCTCGACCCAGACATACTCAGAAAATGAGGCAAATCCTTCATCGAGCCACGGTTCCGTGTAACTATCTGTGCCGAAGATAAAGGGTATCCATTCATGGCCAATTTCATGAGCAGTCACTGCAGCAAGCGATGACAAACCGGAGGGGTAATCATACAATCCTCGCCCAATCATGACTAGCTGAGGATATTCCATTCCACCTGCCCAAAAGTCAGCCTCGACAATGGCTAAGGAGGTCCAAGGGTAGTCACCAAATGAACTTCCAAAAACTTCTAGACATTCTTCTGCAACTTCTAAGACCCGAAGTCCCCCAACAGCATGTTGCGGTGCATGATAACTTGTGACATTCACTCCACTTGTAACAATACTCACGGTTTCATAGTGGGGGCTAGCACACCATGTGAAATCATTGACTGGTCCAGCAGTGAAATTCCACGTGCGAGTTGATGTATCGGTACTAAGCGATTGAAGTTCACCAGTGGCTGCAACGACGAAATCATCAGGAACAGTAATCGAAACCTCATACATGGCAACATCACTGT
>JAEOSV010000029.1 GCA_016840185.1 Candidatus Hermodarchaeota archaeon
CCTCGAACACTTTCGAGGATTTGTTTAATTGTCACTCCGTAGCCAAACTCGCTGATGTCAAGAATAATGTTGGTTGGTATCTCTACTCCCATCATTCTTTGGAAAGCATTTACTACCTGACCGCCATTTTGCTCGTCTAAGGTGATGATGGTCTCCACGAAGCGTTTGATAGTCTTAGTGCCTGGCGATTGACGTCGTCCGCTTTCATAATCGCTTATAACCGAAGGTGAGACACCAAGAGCCTCCGATAATTGGATTTGTGGTAAATGAAACATCTCGCGCCATTTACGCATTATTCGACCCGGGCTATCAGATAATGAGATTTCTCCTGCTATGCGTCGAGCAAGACGTTGTCTGACTTGCGCCGCCACAGGCATAACTACAGGCAACTCATAATACTTTAAGTGCTTTACGCAATTTCACGAAAATTACGGTAACTGACGAATTTTTCCAAGTGAAAAATATACGAAACTGGGAATGGTGGGCCGACGGGGAGTTTCACCAACCGGCCGATGCCAGTTGATTTTGAACCCCGGATCTCACGGATTCCCGCCAAGAGACTCGGATTTCTCCTGGTCCCGAACCGCGAATCTTTGGTGGTTCAAAGGAACTTGTCCTTATGCCAATACCAAACTAGATCAGGAAAGCGAGTTTCCTGAGAATCTAGACCATCGACCCAATGATGCAGGATTAAGTATAGGGCGCTTAAAATGTTTCTTTCTTTTGGGACCTCTTTTCTTTCAAATCTGAAAGTGTTCCCAAAGGTGTGTGATTAAGCATAATGAGTTCAGCATCATTTAGCGATAAATGACGAAATAGTGGGGTTCCAAGATGTCTATTCGACGAATCAACGTTGAGAACATGACATCGAAGCAAACAATGGTAGGCAGGAAGTACTAGAATTTTAATTTGGAGAAATCTTTGAATTATCTCTAAGTGCATCGTGTTCACAACTACTAATACGATAGGTATTTTTTTCTTTATGATACAAGACTGTTGTAATAATGAAAAGCGAACTTGAAAGCACCCTTAAATCTATTAAGAAACATCAAGCCATTTCAGGCTCAGATCTCCAAATTCTATCACAGCATTATGGAAACCGCTTCTGGAAAGCCTTGCAAGCTGTAGCAAAGGACCTGGTGAAAAAATATATCTTCAAACCAAGTGGTAGGGAAGTCTGGGTGGTAGTCGGGAAATCGCGAGATTATCGGGTTCTATCAGAAGTATACTGTGACTGTGAGGATTTCTACATCAATGTAATTGTAAAGCGTAATGTCAATCTTTGTTATCATATTCTTGCCCAAATTCTCGCTCAAGCCTTGGATGCTTATTCGGAAATTCGTTTAGATGATATGAGATACAATGGCTTACGCGATGAATGGGAAACGTTTATCGAAAAACCTCCTTCGCAAAAATCTAAGAAAGAGACCCTTTGAGTAAACTTAAAAAGTAGTAAAGGAACTTGGCAGAACGGTTCTACACATGAGTATCCTATATCAGATCTATTATCTTGCGACCATCGGATTATCCATTCTAGCTAGTTTCCTCATTTTAGCTTACCATATTATGAGCGGACGAGAAGAACAGTAACTCATCTATTTGGGCTTTGATTCAGCCCACCACTCACGTGTTCTTATGAATTGCTTTTCATTTTCTAATACCAATCGATAGAACTCACTTTCTGGACGTTCATGACTTCCTGCAAGAATCCGTTTTACTACTGTTGGACCAATCCCTCTACCGGCCATGGCAATCAAAGCGGGTTTTCCGTAATTTAAAACGACTTCAGCATTTTCTCGACCTTTCCGTAACGCCTTTTGTACTTCTGGTGACAATTTCAATCCCGCGCGGTGACGACGGTTACTTGTATCCCAAGGAAAATGAAGGACTCCTTCAAAAGGTGGGAAAGAGAAAGGGGAAAGACGGCCCAATTCTCTGGAGTTTAACAGAATAGCTGGGTACTCTTTTTTGGTTGATGGTTTGGTGAATTAGGTATCAGATAAATAGAAAACAATTTCTGCTACTAAATCATCTCATAGGTTCCACGTTCTAAAGACATGTTTTAATACAAAGGTTGTAGAAACCCTGTGAAGTAATTGTATCAGGTTAGGGAGGCTGTCTTGACCCGTGCCACTTAAGCTTGCCGAAATTGTTGATTTGATTGTAACCAAATCAGGTAAATCCAAAGAGGAAGTTTTACAATTAATTGAAGGAAAAAAGAAAGAACTGGATGGTTACGTGACTGATGAAGGGGCTGCCTCGTTGGTTGCCCGAGAATTAGACTTAGATTTATTTGAAAGCCAAACTACGCCGGAACTCAAGCTTACTGTACGTGACCTTGTTGCTGGAATGACTGGTGTGTCAATTAATTTGAAGGTTACTCGAATTTATCCTGTTCGGACATTTCAACGGAAACAAGGTGGGGAAGGTCAAGTCGCAAGTATCATTGGTAACGATGCAACAGGTTCTATTCGTGTCACGTTCTGGAACAAACACACCAAGCCCATAGAAGATCAAGAGTTTGATGAAGGAGATATTGTCCGAATTATCAATGGCCGAGTGAGAACAGGACTTCGTGATCAACTTGAACTTCATCTTGGAGGAGGAAGTCGAATTATGATTAATCCCCCCGATGTAGATTCCAAGGATTTTCCCGATGAAGTAATAACTCTTATCAAAATCCAGTCGCTTCAAGAGGGAATGGGTGACGTTTTTGTAGAAGGCGATGTGATTGCAAAATACCGGATAACCTCTTTTAAACGTGGAGATTCTGAGGGTCGAGTGGCAAATCTAGCAATCCG
>JAEOSV010000217.1 GCA_016840185.1 Candidatus Hermodarchaeota archaeon
GCTTACTCCTGGAAGAAAGAATTTCGCAGACCTTGCATTCAAGTTTGTATTAAGCAATCCCAACGTATCCGTTGCGTTATCCGGAATGGGATTTCATGAAGAACTTGATGATAACTTGTATCTAACCACACGTGAAGACTACAACATCGTTTCCGATAATGAACAGAAGGCAATTGAGGGTATTGCAGCGAAATTCAAGGAGCTTTGTGATCTTGTCTGTACAGGATGCAAATACTGTGAACCCTGCCCTAATGAAGTGAATATCAGCTTCATTTTCAATGCGTTACAACGCTACCAAATCTATGGAGTAAGAGGTCAAGCAAAATATCTCTACTCCGTAATTGGAAATGTTCCTTGGGCTCCAGGAAAGAATGCATCCGCATGTATTGAATGTGGTGAGTGCCTGGAGAAATGTCCTCAGAGTATCGAAATTATTGAGCAATTGAAGAAAGCACATGATAATCTCTGCAGCTAGATTTAGGCTGATGGCTGGGGTTCGTGGTCAAAACAGTTAGCTAGTTTAATTGACTTTATTAGTCCGTATCTCTCAGTGGAAGGCATGAAGATTCTTGTCGCCTATTACAGCGAAACTGGGAATACCCAAAAAGTTGCTGAAGCAATTCATGAGCAGTCTTCCATAAATCATGATGCAACACTGAAGAAAATTCATGATGTTTCACATGATGAACTCAAAGATTATGATCTATTATTGATAGGTTCCACCTGCCATGATGCGGATTTAGCACGTCCATTTAAACGGTTCTTAGACACACTCCCACAAAACTCACGATTCAAACTCGCTGGATTCTTCACCCATGCAACCTTTACCCCGGATCACACTTCACGACGAAAAGAACTCTTTGCCCAATGGGCGGGAAAGTGTGGTCCAACCTTTGAACAAGTATGTCAAGAAAAGGAAATTCAATTTCTCGGGTACTTCCATTGTATGGGTGCTCCATCAAAACCCCTTGAAGCGTTTATTCATAGTGAAATCATTACCTCTGACGAGGAGTGGAAGGAATACCTGCTTGAAGTGAAAACCCACCCAAATTCACAGGATTTAGAAGATGCCCAGAGATTTGCCCTGAAAGCCATTTCAAAGTGTTAGATTCACGGGTGATATGTACCTGTTTAAAAACGGCGTGGTTTCTTTGGGTAAGTTTGGAAGGGAGTTCTCGGTTCCATGCTAATCCAATCACTCTCTTGGTCCAAACGCGTCAATGAACGAAGCAGGTCAAAGGTAACCCATCGAGACACTTCTGGGTAACGGTCATATTCCCAGAGCCCATAGGGTCCCTGTAAGTCTTTAACGAATTTTACACTTTCAACAACACGGGGATCGTCAAGGTTCGTTCCAATCCGCCAAGACAAGTCAAGCATCTGACCGACATCATACCGTTTGAAATACGTAAACCCCCCTCGTGGAGGTTCTGCGCCCACAATCCGGGCGACTTCAAAACCTAGTGTATGGGCCTGACGTTGCTCTTGAGCTAGGAGTTTGTCTAAACCTCTACGGGCGGATTCACTGTTACGTCGGGTTGGGTGTAATGCTAAAGCGCTGACTGCTGCAGTAGTATTGGTTCGGCATCCGAATTTCGAATGGGGTAATCGTCGGTACCCTGCTGAAAAGATGTAATCTTCTTCATGGCGACCTGAATGCCATCCGCCATCAGGGAGTTCTTCATTGAGTAACCATTCATAAGCAGCTTCAGCTCGTTTATCTGTGGAGTATCCTGCCCAAGCTAGCCCCAGCAACGGTAAGGCGGTCTGAACGGGTATGGCATGATATTTTACGTCAGCTGATCGACCTCCATCGAGAACCGCTCCTTGGGTGACTAATGGAAATGCCCCATCAGCTAGCTGCTGGGAAAAGAGATATTCTGCACCCTTCTTCACAGCTGGATGTTTTGGACCCAAGCCAAAATATCCTAACCCCATTAGAGCTTGGGCTGTCATACGGATCCGCCCCAATATGGCTCCTCCACCCTCTCCACTTCGAAATGAACCATCCTGTTCTTGCAAGGCAAGAAAGCTCATCAACCTTGAATCTTTTTGTTGGAGCTCTCGAAGTTCTTGAACTTCAGCATCGGACTCGGAGCGGTCTAATAAGTCTCGGAGTACGAGGAGTCGTAAGCTAGGAGATGGATCTGCCAGAAGTAGTGGTATCCACGTCATGACATCTCCTCCAAAACTTCCTGAAGATAGGGGGCAGTCGGCGTTTCCGAGTTTGCTATGGTTTCAGGGGTACCCGCGGCGATGATTTTACCTCCATTGGGACCTCCACCGGGCCCCAGTTCAATAATCCAATCACAAGACGCGAGGATGTGGGGGTGGTGTTCCACTACAACTACGGTATGTCCAGCATCGACGAGCTTATGGAGGACACTCACGAGCTGGGCGACATCCTCCATGTGAAGACCGACTGAGGGTTCATCCAGAATGTAGAGTGTAGATTCTTTAGTTTTCTTAAGGAGCTCCTTGGCAATTTTAAGGCGTTGCACTTCTCCACCAGATAAAGTGTAACTTCGTTGATTCCAAACCAAATATCCCAATCCCACCTCTCTAGCAAGTTTCAGGGGATGAGAAATTTTCGGTTCATCTTTGAAGCGTTCGTAGACTTCATCTAACGTCATTTGGTTGAGCTCAGGAAGAGCGATTTCGTGAACCCGGACCTCCCAGGCCTCAGGAGTATACCCCGTTCCTTTGCAGGTTTCACATTCAACGTATTCAGTTGGTAAAAACCCCATGTCAAGTCTTAGAATCCCCCTGCCCTTACATGCAGAGCAAGCTTGTGCTAACTCCTTGTCACCTAGCCCTAAGGCTTGAGCATCGTCACTATCAAGAAAGATTTTTAACATGGGTTTAAGGAGATTCAAAAAACTTGCCGGGCTGCGAATACCCCGCCGGGATTGATCCACCAAGATTGCTCGTTTGGGCTGACCCGAAATTGAATCATGCAGTCCAGGTTCAAGAGGTTCCCGGGCGAAGGATGACGAATGGAGCTGTCTGACTAATGCCCGACCAACCGTATCGATGAGGAGAGTGCTTTTTCCGGAACCAGAAACGCCACACACGCCTGTGAATGTTCTGAGCGGAAATCGAGCGTCATCACCTTGGAGATTGTTTGCTCGAGCACCTTTCACAACAATCCAGTTCTGAGGATGGCGTCTTCGTTTCGTATCCATCCACTGTTGTAACCCCTTACCTGACGGACCACCATCGTTTTTCCCTTCCAGTAACCATTTTCCTGTGATGGTCTTTGCTTGAATGATATCGGATGGTTTCCCAACAGCTACGATTTCACCACCCTGGGCTCCTGCCTGAGGACCCAAATCAATCACATGATCGGCGGCCCGGATGAGGAGCAGATCATGTTCGACAACAACTACGGTATTGCCTTCATCGCGAAGTTCCTGTAATGCTTTGAGTAAGGCATCTAGCTCTGAGGGGTGCATCCCTCGAGATGGTTCATCCACAAGAATCGTAATGGATGTGAGATCACTTCCAAGGAGGCTAGCTAGCTGGATCCGTTGTGCTTCCCCAGCAGAAAGAGTGCCAATAGGGCGATTCAGATGAAGATATCCAATTCCAACTTGCCGCAAGAATTGTAATCGACGGCGAATGGTTGCTAGACTCGTTTCAACTAATGGAATATCCGTGGGGATTGGGGGAAGTTGAGCAAGAAAAGATTCTAACTCAGAGAGTGGCATTTCACTCATTTCGAAGATATTCTTCTCTTGAATAGTGACCGCTAGAAACTCAGGACGAAGGCCAGCTCCGTTGCATTCGGTGCAAACTATCTCCTTCGTATATGTTCCATGAATATCATAATGATAAAGCCAACTTTCATCTTGGTAGAAGCCCTTCCATGTCCACTTTGATTGCCGTTCTTTTCCTTTCAGGCGACCTGCGGATTTGCTAATGTATGTGAAATGGTAGGTCTCTCCATCTCCATAAAAGAAGACTTCCTGGGCCTTCTTTGACATCTGATTCCAAGGAGTTTTGAAAGGATCAAATCCATACCGCTTCCCTAACTCAGCAATTACCGGCTGATCCTTACATAAGTAGGTTTTCGGCCAATAACCTGGTGAATACATGGCACCCGCACAAAGTGGTTTTTCTGGATGCACAATGAGCTTTTCGGGTTGGGGAAGACGTAAGATTCCTAATCCATTGCATTTCTTACAAGAGCTCACCCAGTGAGCAGAGGAGAAATGCTGCGGTTTAGCAATTGAACCTGAGGCTTGACATTGTGTGCAAAACCATTGGTTTTCTCGATGCATAGTAGCTCCGCATTTTAAGCAAGTGCGTTTACCTATGGCCGCAAAGAGGTTGGTGAGATGGGCACCAATTTCAGTTAGCTCTCCCACGCTGTTTCGACGTGTAAATTGTGGAATTTGGGTCCACAGATGGGCACGATGTGTAGCTACGGTGATGGTAACTCCAAGCCCAGTAATAGAATCGACAAAGGCTTCTGCCCCTTCACGAATTCCCTGACGTTCGTACATTGAGAGTGTTTCCAAATACCGCCGACGGGCTTCAGCCTGCAAAATATCTTGAACCAAACTCGACTTGCCCGATCCAGATATCCCCGTAACCACAGTCAATGACTCTTTAGGGATATCGACGTCGATACCCTTCAAATTATTAATCTGAGCATTACGCACAGCAATAACAGGAACCTGTTCTCTCTTCGATTTCTTGGCAGTTTTTCGGGGTTGAACCTTGGTTTCAGTTTTAAGTGCTACTCCAGTTAGGGATTCTTCAACTTTAACTAACTCGGCAGGTGGACCTTCAAAGAGCACCTCTCCGCCTTGAGGACCTGCTCCAGGACCAAGGTCAACGATCCAGTCCGCAGCGCGCATAAAATCAGTATTATGCTCGACAACGACAATGGTCGCCCCGTGTCGAACTAATCGGTCGAGCACAGTCAGGAGACCATTGAGATCCTTGGGATGGAGTCCAGTTGAGGGTTCATCAAGGATGATGAGTTGGTTGGCTAGCCGATTTCGACCCAAAAACTTTGTTAATTTGACACGTTGGGCTTCTCCACCTGAAAGTGTAGGTGACGGCTGTCCTAGTTCAAGGTATCCTAATCCTACTTCAAGAAGGGCGTTGAGAATCCGTTGGGCTGCGTCACGTTTTGCTGAAGTGAGATGGGAGGATTTGGTTAATTTCTCACCGATTTCCATAATTGGAAGGGAGTAAAAATCTGCAATGTTTAGACACTCGCCGTCAAATTCGACGTGAGCTGAAAGTACTTCAGGGCTAAACCGCTGTCCTGCACATTCTTCACAAGGTAACCAGATTGATGGAAGGTATTGCATTTTCACTTCACTGGCTCCAATTCCCTTACAGGCAGGACAGGCACCCTCGGGGCGGTTGAACGAAAAATGCGATTTTGACAGTCCAGTTGCTTCAGCAAAGAAGTCACGAATGATAGCAGCTAGCTTCGTGTACGTCGCAGGATTGGAGCGTGGGTTTCGACCAATTGGGCTCTGATCCACTAACACTGGTTTGATTTTCGGTCCTTCAATCGAATCACACCCGATAGGGGCATTCTTGGTAAGAGAAGGAACAAGGACATGTTCAACTAGAGTGCTTTTTCCAGAGCCTGATACTCCAGAAATCACTGTAAGCCTTTCAAGGGGAATTGTAACACGAATATTCTTCAGGTTATGTTGATGCGCCTTGTCCACGATTATAAAGTTCTCAGGTTCTGGGCGTGGCTCAGGTGGTGTTACACGGTTTCGGAGACTGAAATACTGACCAGTCGCAGTATCGGCTAGCCACAGTTCGGCAGGTGGTCCTTTGAACACGACTTCTCCTCCAAGTTTACCGGCACCGGGTCCCAAGTCAATTGCCTGATCAGCGGCTGCGGCAGCAACACGTTCGTGTTCTATAAAAATCACAGGACCTGCTAATTCCCGGAATGCTGGAAGGAGACTGGCGATATCCGCGTGGTGTTGTCCAATGGTTGGTTCATCTAAAACGTGAATAATATCCTCTAAACGACTTGATAATGAAATGGCAAGGCGAACCCGTTGCGATTCACCACGGGAAAGGGTTGGAGAGGATCGGTTTAACGAAATATATCCCAGCCCAACACGGTTCAATGCTTCGAGCCGGCGTTGAATCTCAGAGTGTAGTCGATTCGCGGTCGAAGGCAGTGACACTTGTTTGAAGAGAGCACAGATCTCCTCAACAGAATGGGCTATCAGTTCGGGTAAACGCATCCCTTCCCATCGCACCGAAGCAGCCTGAGGATGCATTCCAGTATCAGCACACGGTTCGCACCCTTTACCTTTGCAATAGGGACAAGGCTGATTGAAATGGGTAGGTCGGAGTTCTCGAAATCCTGCTCCACAACTACTGCAAATCCGTGTGGTCGCTAGAGTAATACTCGATTGTTTGGATTGAGCACGAATCGCCCCAGAACCCATTGCCGTTGCCTGCTTGGTAAATTCTCGAATTTGTTTCACTGATACGGAGGAATCAATTGTGCCAATTTGGATTTCGATGGAATGAGACTTGGCGGCTGATAACGATTTTCCGCCCCATCCTTTTCCATCCACAATGATTGACCTTCTACCCAACTCTTCACCTAAAGTGTTCAGGAGGGTTTTATGGCTTCCTTGAACATTCTGTACGAGTGGTGCAAATATCTGCTGCGGGTCTTCCTTCGACAACAAGCTTAACCGTTCGACAAGTTCGTCTTCCGTTAACACACTCAGCGGGTGCCCACACCGGAGACAATGACGATCTCCAAAATTTGCATAAAGTAATCGAAGAAATGGGTGTAATCCAGAGGCTGTAGCGAGAGTGGATCCAGGATTCCGATTTAAAAGATTCTGACCAACGGCGATTGTTGGACCAAGACCGGTAATCATCTCCACATCTGCAGGCGCAAGCCGTTGTCCCCCCCGACCATACAAAAAGACATCGAGAAAACGACGATTCGCTTCATGGAATAACGTATCAAAAACGAGGGAAGTCTTACCCGACCCTGAAACCCCCGTGACCACAGTAAGCCCATCACCAAATTGAACATCGATGTTCTTGAGGTTGTGTTCACGGGCACCCTTGATACGAATATCCATGTGTATCTCCCCAAGATAGGTAGACCGAATACTTGAACTTTACAGTAACACGACAATCATTTGGAAAGTATAAAACCGAACAGAGACCAGATGAAAAGTAATCTCATCATTTACATCGTTTCGAGAATCTCAACATCTAAAGGAACATCTCAGGAAGCACCTGACGCCTTAAATAACATCGTAGGATTGTGGGAGTTGGGGATATCACCATGTCAGAAAATCTCTACATACCATTAGATCAACTTGATCCTGGATTCCAACAACTCATTCCAGAAGGCGCAAACATTCTCTATACAACTCGTGCCCAAGTCCTCAAACGGGGAATGGGTGCACACAAGAAATCTGGTTATGTCGTCGTCACTGATCAAGGGATTGCCTTTCACGCAGCCAAAACTGGGCTTTTTGAAGTAAGCTTCGTGTCCATGTCTGCTGGAGCCCTCGCAGGCTTTATTCCTTGGGCGAACATCGACAAGTTCGGCAATCACAAAGACAAAATCCAAGTCAAACACACCCTTCCAGACAATCCGAAGAAGAAACTCGAATGGTTCTTCAAATGCGAACGGTGCAAAGACCAGGGTGAAGAAAAGAAGGATTTCGAAGGTCGAAAGAAAGGCTTTGGACCCTTCGTTGAAAGTCTCTACAAACAGAACAAATAATCAAACAGAATTTTGGGTAGAGGTCTAGAAGGTTTCCTTCTAGCCTCTAACTCTTTGTTTTTGGTTTGCGCTTTATTATGATTAGTCGTTTAACATCTTCTAAGAATCTTGAGTCAGACATTCGAATCCATAACCACTTTCCATCATGTAATTTCTTTGTGTTCTGAAATATCTCAACGGTATCCGATTGGAACTCTGATTCTTGATTGATGAATGTGTCAATTTCCTTTTTTCCATAAACAATGAGAACGCTGATGCTTTTCTTTTCAGGGAATATAGAAACAATTGTACGTCGACCTTTTCTGTACCTGACTAGCCAACCATACTTATCTCCATAATAGAGGGTTTCAACAAGTAAATCATAATAAGTGTCTAAGAAATGTCTGAGTTGGTTCCAAACCGTGATTGCCAAGGCATCTGAAATGAATGCTAATATATCTGCCTCGGTGGGTTCTTGAGTTCTATTATACATGCGCTGATGGGGTTCAATCTGCACCATAGGGTTCCCTTCCAACATATTAGGTTAAAAGATGCTGGTGCTGATATACTCACTTACTGAAAAGGTGTTCAGGAGTGAAAGTTGAGGGCTATTCACAATTTGGTGCAACGGAACGTACTGCTGGGGCCCTCCGGAACATATTAGATCATGCCGGTGTCGTGACATCACACAGTGGAGAGCCTTTCACTGAAGCCCTACTAATGGGAATTGGCGGCGGGTTAGGGGCAGAATATGCTACCTGGGCTTTCAGAGGTATTGATACTTCCCGACCGCGAAAAAGCAAACTTTACCTTCGATACCATCATGTGAAGAACTACATCGAGAAGAAAGAAGAAACATTCTTGCAAAAAATCACGGCTCGAATCGGAGCATCACTTAATATTAATGAAACAACGAGTCGAGAACGTGCTGAACATTTTCTATCCGAATCTCTCCAATCTGGAAAACCCGTGATAGTTCAACTTTCAATTTGGCATGGAATCTATTCGCGTAAAGATGTGAGTAATAAATATCATGAAAATCCGGAGTTCTTTCCATCACTCCTGTTTGACGAGTTTGTCTCATTTCTTCCATACTATTCACTCCCATATTCTTGGATTTCAGGACATCTCGCAACAGTGTATGAATTCGATGTGGATAATAATCTCGTTCACCTATCTGATTACAGCAATCAACCTCAAACACTCAGCATTCAACAACTCGCTGAGTCGCGGAGTATTATTAAGGGATGGAAAAACGCTGCATTTACTATTGATCCTCCTAATACAAAACCAAAACTTGTGAAGGCTGTTCGCCACGGAATCAACGATTGCGTCACAAGTCTTCTCTTCAAAAAAGCCGTCCTTTCTGGTGCACACCTACGCTCCAAGGCCTGGCAAGCCATGGCAAACAGTATCGGAGATTTCCAAGGAAAAACAGGGTGGCTCACCCTCTTCAACGAACCCTGGCAACTCTTCGACACACTCACTCGACTCCATGCCCAAATTGCCTTTCACAACAGTGATGGCGGGGCCCTCCGCTCCTCCTTTGCAGATTTCCTCGAAGAAGCAAGCGATATTCTGAAAAAACCAGAACTCAAACTCATTGCGAAGCAATTCGCAGAAATTGGGATAATGTGGGATGAAATCGGTACTGCTGCTCTCCATGATGATATCTCCGAACTCCTAAAGGCTCGACGAGCCGCACTCGAATGGCATAATACTTTCAAAGTCCAAGGTGATTCGGCTAAAAATACCCTTGAAGTGCTCAGCAAAGAAATACAAAGAATTCGAACGGATTTCACAGAAGCAGTTCCCTTAACCGATCAGGAACTCCAAGCACTTCTTGAAGAATTGAGTGTACGTTTTCACGAAGTATACGATGCTGAAAAAACAGCACTTCAAGACTTACGAATTGCAATGAAGTGAAACGAAACAACCATTCATTCTGCTAATAAGCGCATATCAACATCAGCAAAGTATCGAAATGCCCGTTTCCCATATTTTTCGTCCAGCTTCTTTCCATAGGTTTGCAGCGCTCGTAGACTAGTCCCCACACCTATCTTCTTAGTAAAGGATAGTTTCATTTCCCAACCTGTACTTCGGAGATACCCAGTTGGTACTTTCCAATCTGGGGTTAGTTCAACTAATTTTGCTTGCACCTCTGCCTTAGCAAGATTCGGGAAAATCGTTTCTTCAAGTCTGACCCAATGACTAAGGCCTGATTCACTTCCTCTGTTTTTAAGAAACGTCTCCGAATCAACAACTAGAGATCCACCATTTGTTTCAATCCATTTTCCCTGAATTGCAAAAATCCAGATGAACCGGAAAAGATGCTTTACTCGGTTTTTCAATCGGTGCTGCTGGATCGCTAAATCTGCATCTTCTCCAGAAAGAGTGGATTGCTTCAAGGTTATTAGCATCAAATGAATCTGTTTGAAGCTCTTTGCTTGGGACTCCGTTATCGAATCAGGAAATTCGATGATCTTTGCTTTTAGTGGAGAAACGGTTTTTGCTTCTACGATTTCATCGGGGCTTAAAGTTCTTCTAATGGTCTCTAAGCGTTTCAGGGCTTCGAAAGGTTCGAAAAATGTCTGATATTCTTCATCTGTCATCGGGCGTTTAAGTCGTTTCTCGATGTTTTCCCGGGTCCATCCGGTCGCGTGAGCCTTTTCAACAGCACAGGGAAATCGTGAACAATACGCACAATTTTTGATCCTCATGTTTGTCACACATTTTCGGACCTGACACCCTCGTCGAAATTTTGCATGCCAATGAGTCACGTTCTTCCCGATTTTCTCTTCAGGTGTCAAACACATCAAACAAGGTTTCTCAGTAGGAGTTAATCCCAATATTATCTTTGCTCGATTACGAAATGCGGGATACTCCTCCTCAGGAATTCGCTTCCGCGTAATTGGAGACCAAGGACACCCAGCACAATTCATACCGCATTTCGAAACAACCTCAGTCATGAACACCAACTCAACAAAGTGTTGACTCCCTCTTTACTTGGAAGCGCCCCTATATAATCGGGGAGTCTTTCGACAAAGTGAATCAACTAAATCACCAGGCACCGGAAGAGGGGCCGTCCCCCACCGCCTGAAGCGGACCCACTCATTTCCTTTTCGTAAATTCGCAGAGTAAACCCCGCATGGGGCTCTTCTTGTTCACCAACCTTCCGGTATCCCAGTTTTTCATAGAAGTAATGATTCCGTGTATGCCATTCTGGAGTATCCAATACCCACCGCTTTGCAGGAAACGTTCGGTGCACATAATCCATCACGAAAGAACCTATGCCCCGATTTTGAAACTCTGGGTCAAGAAAAATGGTTCCCAGGACATTTGATCCTTTCTGGGGGTAATCTGTGAAAATGAGGAATGCACCAATTATTCGCTCCCCGAGCAGAATCTTCCAGCATTTCCCTTTTTGCATCCATTGTCGAAAGAAACGCCCATTATTATATCCGTCAGGACCACCTTCGGGTTCTCCACGGAAGCGCTGAGAATCATCATTGAAGCTTCGTGTCATAACCTCAGTCATTGCAGGAATGTCGGATTCAGCAGCTTCGATAAACATTAGCTGTTGTAAATCAATTTTTTCCATTTTATTTTCACTTCCCTTTCGCAGTTACTGACGTCCTTTACTTCGTTATCGGGTAATACAAGTCCAGAACTAAGGCTGGTCCCGCATCTGGATCATGGGGTTTCTCAAGGCCGGGGTGACCCCGATACTTGTACCCATTCTTCTTCGCCCATTCCTCCAAGCGCCACCAGGATTCTAAGGAGCCATGTTTTTTCATGAAGTCAGATTCTAATTCCTCTTTCAACACGCACGTTGTAACGGCATACTGGCCGCCCTCAGTTTCCTTCACTTCGACAACATCGTCTGACTCGATGTCTTTACCCACTCGAATCCAGAACATATACCCATACTCACGTTTACCTGGTGATGGTGGAGGTTCGTTAAATCCATAAACTGGGTGATTCTCTAAATCGCCCAGCAGTCCCTTCTTCTCGGCCCAGACACGCATCTTCGCCCAAGCCTCGATTTCCGGTGTGCCGCTAATCACACAGACACTTGCTACCCGCATCGGAGCAAGGTTTACTATTCTCACATCGTGTTTTTCCAATTCTATTCACATCCCTTTCAAACTTGTTAGGAGGTTTTCCGAATCTCCTTGATCGGTTGATACAAATCTAGTACAATTTCTTTAAACGGTGCATTCGGGTCGTGTGCTTTCTCTAGACACTGACGAGACTCATCCATCTCGTATTTCTCACTAAGGATTACCCAGTCCACGAGTTTTTTCCATGATTCTAGGTATCCGTGTTCTTTCCCGAAATCTGATTGCATTTCCTCCCAGATCTTGCAGGTGGTCACGGCGAATAAGCCTCCTTCATAATCCTTGGCTTCAATTTCATCTTCGCCCTTGAAATGGGCACCTACTCGAATCCAGAACTCATACCCATATTCCTTTTGACCCGGTGACGGATTCGGATTATTAAACCCGAACACTGGGTGTTTTGTCAAATCTTTTAGTAATCCTTGGGGTTCAGCCCACGCTCGCATTTTTTCCCAGGCATCGTTTTCGGGCGATTCACTAAATGCCCTCACACTAGCCATGCGCATGGGTTCGAGCTCCACAACCTGTACAAACAAATCTTCAATCTCCTTTTCCTGACGTAGTGCATAGATCTTCTCGATGTATCGCTTTGTGCGAGTCGATTTCAGTTCATTATATCGTGATGATTCAAGGTAGGTGGAACTAATGACGGTTAACAGCTTCTGCCCGTCTTGAGTTATTTCGTATTGACCTCGGCCAGTTTGTTTAATGACGCCGGATTTCACCATCAAACTCATGTGATGGGATAACGCGGTTTTTGCCAGCCCTGTTAGCTCTCGTAGCTCACTGAACAATCGAGGACGAACGAGTAAAGCAGAAAGAACACGTAGTCGTTTTTCATTCGCGAGTGAACTCAGCACGACGGCTAAATCCTTTCCGAGTTTTCCTGTCACGTTCCATGCGGTTTCAGTATCTATATCGTTCATGAGAAGATCCCAGTAATCGAGAAGGGTGCTGTTCTCCTTTTTATTTGTTTCGGGAAATTTGAACGATAGTTCTATTAATACTGAACAAAGAAGCTATTTGGTGAACTTATTTACACTAGTAATTTTTTCTATTGCCTTCTTCCGTTTCGGACCAGGAACCTTTGAAGGGTAACCGAAAGGAATGAGCGCAACGACATTCCACTTATCAGGAATATCAAGTAGTCCACGGACTTTTTCCTCATTGAAAGCACCAATCCAACAGGATCCAATCCCCAAAGACCAGGCTGCGATCACCATATTCTGTAACGCAATAGCAGTACTGATTTTTGACCAACGACCAGCAATACGATCTCGGTGTGCCAAACCCACAATGGTCAAAGGGGCATTTTTGAGAAATCGACTAAACATTCCTTTGGAAAGTTGCTGCTTGAGCTCACCATCTTTAACTACGATGAAATGCCAAGATTGCTTGTTACCTGCTGAAGGGGCCATCCGGCCTGCTTCAAGGATCAACTCCAATGCTTCCGGAGGGATTTCCTTGGTCTCATACTGTCGAATGCTTCGACGACTCAGAATCGTATCTACAAGCTCCATGTGTTTCTCCTCAAAATATCTGGTGGATGTAGGTGCCAACCTTGTTATGCAAAAGTGTAATCATTTTACTAGTGATGTATCTGGGAAGTGTCACAGGGTGATACGAAACAAATACGTTGTTTCCATGGTGCCTTCGAACCCGGGCTGGTGCAGGCAACAAATTTCTTGGTAACCTCGGTTTCGGCAGAGGGCTAGAGCAGCTGGATTATACGCATAATATACAATTTCGTTATGTTGCTTGGTTCGCATGAAATCTTCAAAAAAGTCAAAGAACTGCGTGCCATATCCTTTCCCGCGGTGTTCTTTCTTGAGCCAGACTTCATGAAGTTCCACGAACTCCATTTTTCCATCAAACAACTTTCGTAAAATTACTTTATCCTCTTTATCTCGCGGAGAGCCTTTCCGGTGTTCATCGGTCGACGCTTCGTGCCAAAAGGTATGGCCTACAATCACATTGTTTTTTCGCCAAACGATTAGATGCTCAGGATTCTGTTCAATGAGCTTGATTTCAAGCTGGGTCAATTCGCCTCGGACCGTTTTATAATATTGTCGAAACTCGCTGATATCACAACCCAGCTCGAATATCACTGTCATAATACTCCCCAGTCCATAAGGATTTCAATATAAGTTTCACACATTTTTCAGGATTTCTGTTCCAATGGCGTGTGCTCTTTTCATAAGGCTTGATGATTTGCTGACGGCATCTCGACGGTTTGATCCTGGCGCGAGAATTGTGGAAACGTGATTCATATTCAGATAATGAAACACGTCTTCAAGCATGGCCACCGTGTGGTGGGCATAGCTTTCTGATCCGCCACCCATGGGAATTGCCAGGATGACGGTTTTTCCTGAAAAGGTTTCTCTTGATATACTAACCCATCGATCGAGGAATGCTTTGAATTGAGCCGTTGGTCCCCACCAGTATATGGGTGTTCCAAGCACCCAGAATTGGCTCTGTTGCATCTGGACGGCAATCTCATTCATGTCATCCTTTTGAATACATTTGTACGTCTTCGAGCAGGCAAAACATCCTTTACAAGGACGGATATCAAGTTCATCAAGGATCACCATCGAAGTTGATGCTCCTGCCTCCTCAGCCCCCGAAAGAATCTCTGACACAAGTGTATCCGTATTCCCCTTCCTTCGTGGACTCCCACTGATTCCCATCACACGTTGTGAATCGACCAACCACTTCAACCTCCTAGGATTCAAAGACGACTTTGCACCAGGGATCGCCGTCCAAAACGGTGCCAGCTCGCTTCATGCGAATTTTTGGATTATATGCTTTCAATAAGGCAAAATCCACTTCACAATACAACCGTCCAAGTTCTTCAACACCGCGGGTCATCCAAGCCTCAGCATAACAACAATAGGTTGTGCCATCTTCACTATACTCCCAACCGGAGGCAGGTAGATCACTAAA
>JAEOSV010000218.1 GCA_016840185.1 Candidatus Hermodarchaeota archaeon
TCGACAATAATGGTGTGCTCAGCTTGAGCAATCGGACTTCCATCTTTGAGTCCTAATACTGCATAATTATGAATGCAACCCTGTTGTTTAAGCTGAGCCAATGTTTGATTAATTTGGCTTGGTTCAACTAGCTCCGTCATCCATCGGGATGCAAAGGGCAATTGAGCAAATTGAATTTTCATCTGACTGAAAAGAGACCGTAATTTCGCATCCTTAGGGTTACGTGTGCGGGCAAACCCGAAAATATGTCCCGTTTCAAGATTGTCAACAAAGGGGCTACCACTATAGGTGGCAAAGGGTTCAATAGCAACAACCATATTCTTTCTGAGACGAGGAGACGTTACACGGTCACCCCTATGTGCTACCGAAGGAATTGATATCCCCGCATGAAGATTAAACTGTTCAATACTATGACCAGTTAGATTCTCAATGGGTCGAGTTTTCTTCTGATGCATGGCCGTTAATATGGCTTTGGAAATGTTCCAGGTCCGAATTCCCGCACGAGCTGTTTTAATTGCTGCCTGTAATCCTGCCTCGGCACCTATTATTAACTGTTGAAGTTTCTTGTCATTTCCAACCAGAACAGTTCGGGCATTATCCGCCACATACCCGTCAACATGAGCACCGAGATCAATTTTAACCAAGGCTAATTTTGGGATTTCGCTTCGGTCTTCAAGGTTGGGTGTATAATGGGCGGCATGATGGTTTATTGAAATATTCATGGGAAACGCAGGATTTCCGCCAAGAGTTCGAATTTTCTGTTCGCCAGCCTCAGCAATTGCTAGGAGTGATTCACCTGCCTTGACCCGTTCACACGTGAATGATAATGCTTCTGAAGCGATTTTGCCTGCAAGCAACAGCTTTTCACGGATTTTTTCGAATTTTGTATTATCGGACATATCCATTCGTTCCAAGAGTCGTTCCACGAAATTATAGGTGAAATTAGGTCAAAATGGGGCGTTGACTTTAATTTAGCTATTGCTCCTAGTTTACCTTAGGCTCAAAAAGAGTTAAGAATAGACTTTCCAATGGTTAAGAAAGGTGGATGTAAGCCACTTACCTCGGGGGCTCCAAATGTGACTACATTAGCAGAGCTTCGTAAATACTACTCAATGCTCAAAGACATTAGCGCAAAGTGTCGCACTATAATGGGTGGTCTCCCCTCAGAAATTGAGACTTCATTAGAAGATGTTGGAAGGGAGCTAGTCTCCCTTGAGGGATTTGATAGGGACGCCAAGACGAGTTGGTCCCTTAGCCCGAAGAAGCGACGTCTGGTAAAACAAATTGACCAAAGCCTACCTAAAGTTGATGAAGATCTCTCTCGTTCATTACGCTTGCATATCGAACTATTGAAGACCTACATGGCTGAGCTTGAAGAGTTGAAAGCGACAATCATGACTTTTGACATTAAATTAGGACGTAATCTCAACAATCTCTCGTTCCCCTCAACCCAAGGCGGGTATTCCGTTGTTTTACCAGTTCTTTCTCGATTTGTATCTAATCTTGAGGGGCTTTCAAAACAGCTCCGAGATGCGCTACTCAAACAGACAAATGACATGCTTGAACAAAACCGGGCACTGATTAAAACCTATGACCGTTTTGTTGGTATTGACACGAGTGATGTGTCAATCAGTGCTGAACGGGAAACTGTTGATGTGAATACAATCCCAGAGCTTTTTGAATTTCGGAAAACCCTGCGGCAAGAGCATGAATATCTCACGAGTCGACGTGGGGAAGTGGTTGACACATTACGCGCAAAATTACAGGCCAGTATTGAAACTTCAATGTCACTTTTAGTAACAGCACGAAGTTTGAATCTAAAGGTGCCAATGGCGATTAGCACTTCACTTGAAGCGCTGAAGAAGCAACTCAAGGGTGAAACCAATCTCACAACCCTTCTTGGTCTAGTTCAACAATATGATGGACAGGTGCTAAAAGCTTCCAGCGAAGTTCGGAGCCAAATCCTAGAATTTGGTCACAACCTAAACCGCATTCTAGCAGGAGCCAATATCTCCAATGATGCAGCCTTTCTACCTCCGCCACCTGAAGAGGTTCCAAAAGATGCAGATTTAGCTGCACTTGTAGCAAGCTATGAACGCTTACAAGCTTACCAGACAAACGTTGAAACATCAATCCGTGCAGAAACAATGCGAATCATTGATGATTTAACTCGAGCTGTGAAACGCAACGTCCTTCCAAATACAGAAGACCTTAACAAATTTGTGAAAGCTCAATCTAAGAAACTGAAGAAAGGCGATCTCAAGATTCTTGTTAAAGTGTATTCTGAAGTTGCCGCACAGATAATTGATGAACATGGGAAGTTACTGGCTGAAATTCGAACGCAAGAGGCACTATTAACGCGAATCTCGGAAACGGCTAGTACAATCCTCGATAAGACTACGATGGGTGCAGCGCCTGCACCGGTTAGGAGTACTGATATTAGTTTCCCTGAGTTGGTCGAAGCATATGCCCGACTCCGTAAACATGGTGAAAATCGCATTGATCTCTTCCGGAAGGCTTGGGAACGTGAACTCAACGCCCTCCTTGCAGAAATCCAGGTGATTAAACCGACTTACCGAGAGTCGTTCAAAACCATGGAAGCATTCCTGGAAAGCGCAATTACTCAAATCCGGGCTAGTACCAGTTTTGAAGAAATTGAAGGAGTGGCTCGTGAGGCTCAAGGAGATGCGCTCTATAAGGCACAAGATGCTATTGAAAATCTCAAATATCGTCTCGATCTTAAACTCCGTTTAGCAGTCTCCAAACTTCTCGGCATGGGGTTAAATATCCCATCAGAAGTCCAAGCAGCGATTCAAGAGCTGACAACAATTGTTCCCGCTAGTGAAACCTATGAAGAGGCAATTCGTAAAGCCCACCATATTGTGGAACTTTTTGAGAAGCGAATTGTTGGTTATTTCAACCAGACCCTAAATGAGCAAATCAAATCATTTTCTGAACTCACAAGTGTTTCTGCAACCTTGGGAATCAAAACAGACTCCTATGTCAAACAGTCTATGAAATTACAGGACAAGTTACCAGCGAACATTGAGGAGCTTCCTGACAGATTTGATGAGCTCAATGAGCTATTAACTGATGCTAAACTGCTCAAAGACATTCGTTCAAAGGCAAATGAAGTCTGGCGAAATCTCAATTCTGTTACTGACCTCCTTGAACGCCATGGACAAGCCGAGATTGTAGTTAAACTAAAAGATCTTCTCGCGCGAGTTCCTGATGCCCTTGACGCCGAGCAAGTTAACACGGTTCTAGAAATATGTATGGCACTCATTGAAGCTCAAAATAGTGTGCTTGATATTCTCCGTAACATGGAGGCGAAAACTGAACAAGCATACGAGCAATTGTTAGAAAATACTACCGAATACTACTCAACGATAAGACGAGTTTATGATGCTCGACCGTTGGAATTCAGTAAAATCATTTTTCCACTCGATACATTGCAAAACCTACGTGGGAAATTAGAAACGGTTGATTCTCTCCCTGAATCCATTGATATATTCACAACCATTCGAAGCTTAGAGCAACAGTGGTTGGAGAAAATCAAAGAACTCGACGAATGGCACAAGGCGCTCCGCGTATTCCTTGCTGACTTTAATCCCGCAGCGCCGAAAGCCGAACGGAATCGTCAACTCAATGAAATTGAAAAACGAATTCGCGAAACCTATACTCGCGAGGATACAGCCAGCTACCTTAATTGGGCTGCCCGAGAGCTTGCAGCCGTTATGATCGAACAGAAATCAAAAGCCAAGAAGAAATAGGGTTGAACTAACATGGAAGCAACAGACGAAGGACCACGTGTCGCCGAAGTATTTGCAATCGGAATAGGAGAATGTGGAAGCAATCTCGTTGGTGCTTACCTGAAACAAGCACGTGAACGTATGCTCCCACCACGTATCCGAGGATACCTATGTATGAACACTGACCGATCCGATATCACCAAACTTCGCCAGAAATATGATATCCCCAAGGAAAACACGCTCCTGTATGGTGCCTCAGACATTGGATGTGGAGGCAACTTCACAGATGGTTACAATTACGTCCATGATTTCAAAGACGTCATCATGGGCCAGTTGACTCAATTGGGTTTTGAAGGAGTCTCCGGGTTTGTCATCTTCACTTCCTCCGGCGGAGGAACTGGCTGTGGAGGCGCTCCTGCACTAATTGAAATCCTTAAGGAACGATTTCAGGAAGAAGAGGGGCGGCGAATATTCGTTTATGTCTTTACCGTTCTCCCCTTCAAGGATCAGACATCAGAAGCACTCAATACGATGTGGTCACTCTCCAAACTCCTACGTGGACAACTCGAAGATCGTGGTGCAGATCTTGTCTGCCTTCTTAGTAATCGAGCGATGCTCCGACGGATTCTCGCCTGGCGCGAAGGTGAAGTTGCTGATTTCTTACAAAAGCAGTTGCAAATCGATGTCGCCAAAGTAACTGATGTTGAAGGAATGGTCCCATCAACAGTTGATGGTGCCGATGATGTTTCAAAAGCCCAAGAATCCGCATTCGTAGAACTCGTAAATCCATTAGCCCTACGCTTTGTCGAGCACATGCTCAGTCCCGGCGTTGTTGAACAAGGTAAAGAAGTCTTTCCGACAACAGATATTGCTGACTATGCTAGAAAATTAGACCCAATCGTGGTCCCCTGTTTATACACAGATGTTAGCCTAATTCCTTCAGCAGGGAATATCCCCACACAACTGAAAACAATGGTGAAATACGCTGTTGAACACTGCAGCTTTGCTGAAATCGGTTCCGAGCCAGGAGCCTCATCAACGTACTACACCTTTTCAGGAACAAGGGAATATGCTCGGGCTGAATATGACCCACATATCAAACAAGCCCTTCGTCCGTACATAGCAAAGGGAGCAGCAATAACTCCCTGTTTTGTTTCCTTTGAGGATGAAACTCACCCATCTGATTTGCTTCTCCTCTTAGGACTACCCCAGATTCCAGAGATTGAAGATTTAGTCAACTCGGCCACTGCACTGGTCGATCTTCACGCTGGACCTTCACCCCTTCGACGAGGTTGGTTCAAGAAATCCAAAGGTGTCAGTGAAGAAGTGCTTCGTGCCTCGATTCGCGATGTTGCCGAACTATTCAATCTCGAAATGAAGTAAGCTAGTATTAGTGGAGTGGAAGACGGTTGATAACAGCAGAAGAATTGCTGGAGCGCATCCTCATTCTCACCACAGTTAACTCTACACTAATTCATGCACTCATCACCATCGAAGCGGAAGGAGACCTGAATTCTCAACAGATTAATCAGCTTGCAGGTGGTGTCCGAACGGTTCGTGAATCGGTTGAACAGGCCCTCAGCGATTCAAAGAACAACAGCTCTTCTGGTTCCTCGTTCGTGGATGACACCATTAAAGTAATTCTCACCCACCTCGAACGTATTGAAACCGCTCTGGATTCTTATGCGAAATCCCGGAAAGAAAAAGTCTCCAAAGCTAAAGTTAAAGAACCTCTGATTGCGACCCAACAATTAGTCGCTGAAGCGACCGAAGACCTTGCCGGACTCACGGGGAAACCTTTCCAACGTCGTCTTTCTATCTCTGATCCCGAAAAACTTCTGCCCCCCATTCAACAGTTATTGGATAAGTATTCGAGTCGAAGCCATCTGCTTTTACCCAATTATTGGTTTGAATCCTGCCGGGAATTATTCCGATACAGCGAACCACGTGATGTTATTAAACAAGTCACACGCATCGCCAGTCAAGTCTTTTACAATCTGGCTCGCCGATTTCTTGCAGAAGCCCCTTGTGCGGGACTCCTTCAAGAACTAGCAAGGCGTGGCACTGTGGGAACTGAACTAACCAGCCGCGAACGGAATAAAATCGCCGGAACTAGCAGTGAATTCTATGAACAGCTAGACAATGCACTGAAAGAGAATTCAGTGAAATCAAGCATTAGCGAGGCAAAACGAAATCTCCGATCCTTTGATTGGGGACCAGCGGATGCCGAGAAGCGCGTGGTGGGTGTGATCCATCGCAGTGCACGAGAACTCGTAGATCAAGCCACCGATAGTAAAACTCTTTCAGATTCCGAACGGATTATCCATGCTGAGCTCAGCCGTTATATCTGTGGGTTAGCTGCAAATCTCCACAGTTTACCCCGTTTCAATCAATTATTAACGGATATGAAAGTCTAAGTGGGATAGAGGCGTTTTTTCAATTGTGCGTTCCCAGTTTCAACATCGTAGTCAATTAACTCTGCTCGGGAAAGGTCTCCTAATGCCTTTCTGATGGCTGTAGGTTCGTGTCCCGCTGTCTTGGTTATTTCATCCCGGCTCATTTTTTTCTTTCGTCCATGTAAAAGGAACAAGGTCTTCGCATGGGGTTGGGCATAGAAGACATCTTCAAGCAATGCAATGTACAGCGCTAATAATTCTTGCACCGGGATGGTTTCTTCCTGTGCAGAAACAAGCTCCTTGTAGGTATCAGACATCTTCTCTAACTGAGTTTTAATCGCATTGAGCTCGGATTCCAAGGCTCGGTTCTTCACCATCAAATCCGTCGTTTGGTCAGCGGATTCTTTCAATTCGGCGATGGTACGTTCCAATCGTTCAAGGGTGGCGGTTTTGTTTTGGAGCTCTTCTGTTAATTCAGCGATACGTGCTTCCGCAGTTGCATTCAATTCTCGTTGAGCAACCAGTTCTTTATTCATGGCCTTGACGATTATGTTGACTTTTTTCACAGCTGTTGATACTTCAGCGGGGTAATCTTTCTCGGTTGGTTTCTTTGTTGCCATGGGGCTCACCCTACGTTGTCCGTATACATTGCTTAGATTACTTCTATTTATGGATACGGTCTTCTCCTACTTGACGTCTTTGGGTTTGCGAGCTGCAATACGGTTCAGTTGTGGAGGGGGCGGGGGTGCAACAATTGATTCTTGAGTAAAATCAAAAATGGTGATTCTATCCTTTCCCAGTTGAACCTTCAGTTTTTGGGATGAGTCCACCTCACCTAACTGGGCGGTCGATAATCCCTGTTGTTCGAAAATAGAAATTACTGGTTTTACATTCTTAGGAATAGTAGTACAAACAAACCCGGTTGAAATATACATCTTCAACCAAGTAATTAGATCAAGATCATCGGGACTTGGAATCGCGGCTAAATCGATGGTTGCTCCTTTTTGAGCATATTCTAACATCAAAAGGGTCGTACCAATGATGCCCCCATTGCTCAAATCCTTTGAAGCGGTCAGAAGCTGTTTGTCAGCGAGTATTCGCATGGCTTCATAGCGTTTGAGAACCTCCTCAGAGGTTTTGATGGCAGTTGTATCCCAACCAAACTCATAATTTGGAGATATTCGACCTTGAAGGTCAACGGCTAAAATAAGTTGGTCGCCAGGCTGAGCTCCTCCTGCACTGATATAGGACTCACGTGGAACGGTGCCACAAATAGATGCACTTACCCCATTAGTAGGCGCATGGGGTGTTGTATGACCACGAACCACTTCCACTTTGAATTTCTGTCCCGCCTCACAAATCCCCTCCATGAACTTTACACCCACCTTCATATCTGCGAAGGCAATGTTCACCATCGCTACAATGGGGCGTCCTCCTGCCGCATAGATATCATTCACGTTTACTAGAATCGCCGAGTATCCCGCTGCGTACGGTTTCGCTTCAGCCAGTTCTGGGATGACCGCATCTGTTGAAAGGAGAATTAGATTCTCACCACCCAGGTCAATGGCTGCTGAGTCTTCTCCGATGGATGAGAGCACATGCGGGCATTTGAACCCTTCCTTACGAAGAATCGTCACCAATTGACCTATGGGTTGTTTTCGACGTAATCCCCAATAGTCTTTGATCTCTGAGATAATGGAAGATAACTTATCGGACATCGCAAGCTCCTCTGTGAGAATCGAGGATGTTGGTTTCGATAAAACTTGTGGTTCACCTGAGAATGAAATTAAAACAGTTTCGAAGGGCTAACTCTAGCTCAGGGCTAACTCTAGCTCAGGGCTAGTAATTTTATATTCTAGAAGATGACTTCACAATTCGTACGAAGAATTGCTCAACTATAATGGTGAATGATAATGGATTTTGGTGTACAAATTGAACCTCAATTCGGATACACCTTCGACGATGTCTCCACCATCACCGAGGTCGCCCTGAAAAATAAGTTCAATACCATCTGGTTTTCCGATCACTTCATGCTGGACACAGAATCCACCGATCGGATTCTCCTTGACCCGTGGCTGTTAATGACAGCATTAACTCAACAGAACAAGAAAATACGAGTCGGGAGTATGGTATTCTGTCAAAGTTATCGGAACCCTGCATTAACCGCCAAGATGGCAGCGTCATTGGATGTCTTATCCGGTGGACGTTTAGAATTTGGAATTGGAGCAGGCTGGAAAGAAGTGGAATATAAAGCCTATGGCTATCCATTTCCCTCAGCAAAAACTCGGATTCAACAAATGAATGAAACCATTCAGATTATTCGCGGTATCTGGACCAATGAACGCTTCACCTACAAAGGTAAACACTATCAAGTTGAAGACGTCATTGCCGCCCCAAAACCCGTACAAAACCCGATGCCTATCTGGGTTGGAGCCCAAAATGGGAAAGAATTCATGCTTCGAGCCACCGCCAAATATGGTGATGGTATCAATGTGGCATGGATGAGTACACCCTCTGAACTCGAGGAACGATTCACACGGCTCGCAGACCTCTGCGAGAAATACGGTCGTAATACCTCCGAAATTAAAAAATCCCTAGGTCTATGGACTCGAATTTTTGATACCGAAGAAGAAATGGAAACCGCCCTCATTGAGAATGCCAAAACCAGGAACATACCCCTTCAAGAGTACAGGAAACGGATTAATCAAGCCCTATGGGGAACTGCCGATTCCATGGTTACGCGTCTCCGCGAATTTGAACAGATTGGTGTTGAGCATGTTATCTTCATGTTCCCCCATGAGCAGGAAATCGACCAAATCAAAGCCATGGGGAAGTCAATTCTAACCAAACTGTAAGACGTGCACGAACCAAAAACTTCTAAAGCAAAATTTTGCACATGCCAGCAACTTAAAGCTGAGAACAGAGATGCTGCCTCAGTTTGTCACACTTGATCCCGCCACCGTGACAGCCAAAGGTGCCTAGATTGACAGCCAACCGTATCGTCATCGAATGCAACGAGGTCTACAAAACCTATGATGATGGAGACCTCAAAGTTGAAGTATTAAAGGGGTTAGACTTCAAAGTTCGCCAGGGAGAATTTGTTGCCATTGTTGGCGCGAGTGGAAGTGGGAAAACCACCCTCATCAACCTGCTTGCCCTTTTAGACCA
>JAEOSV010000030.1 GCA_016840185.1 Candidatus Hermodarchaeota archaeon
ACTGAAGTCACGGTGCGAAATCGCTACAAAGAATTGGTTCGGGCCTTAGATCTTGGAGTCGAGGTTTAGGTTCTCACAACCCTTTTTTCCTCACCAAACAGTCTAGACAAAATTACTTAAAGGCATATTCACGAAAGTATGGCAGGTTTCCAGCTAAGGCATTATTATGTCTCTAAGCTAGTTTAGCAATTGGAAGCGGTTATTGTGAAAAAACCCTCATTTATCTTTGGATTTTTCTGCATGGTTCTTCTTTTCGCGCTTCTGAGTAGTCCCTCTGCAACTTTTGATGCTTCTAACGCTCCCTACCTGAAAGGTAGAGTGATTTCGTTTTCATCCTCGGATTTACGGATTGCTCAGACTGCCCCAGTTCCCGATCTTATTCCCCCTAGTCCCGCAGGGGAATATGTGGCTATCATTGTGGAATCAGGGCTTTGGGCAATCGGTGCGGTTCAGACCGCAGTGAACCAATATCGACTCGATTTGAACAATACAGGGTACAACACCATCTTGTATACCAGTGCCATTGCAAATCCCGCGGTCCTTCGAGGACTCTTACAGAACTGGTACACCACAAATAACATCGTCGGTGCCGTTCTTATTGGGGATTTGCCAGCCATTGTTTACTATCATCCCATGAACACCACTAATCATCCAGCTGACACCTTTGTTTGTGATTTGTATTACATGGACTTGGATGGTATCTGGTGGGATCTCGATGCAAATGGCATCTATGATCGGCATAACTCGTCATCGGGTGCTGACATCTATCCCGAAATCTATGTCGGACGGATTAACGCCGTTAATCGCACCTTTGGAGCTCTATCGAATGCCAACAATATCATCAACCTTCTTAATCGGATTCACTCCTATCGGATTGGTGGTGTGTCACGAACCCACCGTGCACTTACTTACATTGATGACGATTGGCAGTCGTGGGCTGATGGCACCTTTGATAACTGGCCAGCATGGCTTAACAACGCATACCCAACACGGACCGATGTCCACACTCCTGCAACTTGGACAAATGGCACTGATTGGCTAAATAATCGAATTACGTCAGACTTTCAATGGACTCATCTTTGTGCACACAGTGGCGCGACTCCTGCTCAGCATTACTTCGGTCCAGGAGGAGTAGGAGAAGGCACTGTCACTTCTGCTCAAATTCATGGTGCAACCCCGACCATCAACTTTTACAATCTCTTCTGCTGTCATGGCGCTGATTGGCTGGCCTTTGATGATCTGGCAACAACCTATCTGTACTCTGGCAGCCACTCTCTGGCTGTTGTCGGTACGACCAAAACAGGTGGCATGCTTGGTGGAACAAGTTTCTATAATGCTATTGGACAAAATGACACCATTGGCAAAGCCCTTGAAACGTGGTTCCAAGGCATCAAGAGCTATGCAACCTATTACCTAGAATGGTTCTATGGAATGACCATCCTCGGTGATCCTTTCCTGACGACTCACTACGATATCACAGCACTTACTCCCACAATCGTTTCATCAACTCATCCAGATGAAGCGGCTTGGTCAACTGATAACACTGTCCAGTTTAATTGGACCATCCCAGCGGATGTAAATGGGATTGCTGGTTACTACTACCTGTATGATACTAATCCAACAACAGTCCCAACGGCGGCAACCGGTACTTATGTGACGACTAACGGGACGCTTTCCCCACCATTTGGAGATGGCACCTGGTATCTTCACGTAGTTTCGGTGGACACTGTAGGCAATGTCGGTTCTGAAGCTGATCATTACCAAGTGAACATTGATGCGACCAGCCCGGTTGTCACCATCGTGTCACCCCTGGATGGCGCTACAACGACAACTGACCTCCTTCTTTCCTGGTCAGTAACCGAAACCGGTTCAGGCTACAGTTCTGCTAATATCTATGTGAATGGCTCTCTCTCCACAACCATTAGTGCACCCCTTACGAACACAACTCTAAGCAGTCTTCCTCAGGGCACCTATCCAATTAACGTCACAGCCTTTGACGGTTCAGGACTCAGTGGATCCCACCAAATCACCATTACCGTGGGAACAGCGGCACCCCCGATACCCGGATTTCCATTGGGTGCGATTGCACTTGGTACAATCTTGGCAGTCAGCCTTGGTGTGCTCTACCGCCGACGTCGACGCTAAAAACAGTACTCGGACGCTTTTTCAAGCGTCCCTATCTCTTTTTTTTATTTCTTCAATTGATTGTTGAGCGTAGCTTCGCATTTCTTGAAAAGCTGATTAATACTTTGCGAAAAAAGATGACTGGGACTAACTTGCACCAGTATCTGACGGCTTCCCAACTCAATAAGCCTTGTAAATAGAGGAACCACTGCTGCAACCTCAAACCCATACTCCTGTTCGATATCTTTTTTCACTTTATCAAAGTCATAGATTCCTGGAGTCTTGTTGCATACAATGTAGGTCGAAGGCACCTCGAGTTTCTTGGCGAGGGCTAGTGTAATTGCTGTTCCAAGGAAGTCTTGTTGGTCTAACCGCATTATAACGAATAGTAAGTCGGTAGTTGCCATGGAAAGCAATGTTTCTTGATCTAATCCTGGGTGGGTGTCAATGAAGAGGTAATCAAGTTGTTTGGCTTGAATAATACGTTTAAACCCCCGGCGAAGATCCGAGACCTCGTATCCTTCGCGGATGATGGTGGAAATGTCATCAGCATTTAAACTGGCAGGAATGACATGTAACCCACCGGTCCTTAGTTTCATAGCCTTAGTGTGATCAATAGTGGCTTTTTCAATGGTGCATTTCTTGCGCAGATAATCATTGAGTGTGAATTTGAATCGTTTTCCTGCAAGCCCAAAGAGTACATGGAGACCAGGACTTTGAATGTCTGTATCAATGACACCCACATTTCGCCCTTTCATCGCGGCATACATGGCGAGGTTGGCAGTAATATTGCTCTTACCGGTTCCACCACGAAAACTGTGAACGGTGATGATTTTGCCCATGACATTATTCACCTAATAATCAAAGTCACCAGTTTCATGCGTAAGAGTTCAAGCTTGCTGATTCGAGGTTAGAATTTCGGAATATTAAAGCATTGGTTTAAGTCAGCCACTCCACGTTTTCACCCAGTTTTCGCAATACAACAATAAGCTTCTCTTCATCAACACCAATGCGTTGAGAAATGTCAGTCGTTGTATTATTACCATCACAGAACTGTTTAGCGTCCTCTAAGATCTTGTATTCATCACGGGGAAGCCCAACGGTTTCAAGGTAAGCAAGGAATCGACGATCACTAGATACTAATTTGGGGTAAAAGAGGACACGACGGATATAACCCCGGGTGGAGAGATAGCTAAGAATTTCAGAGAGCTGCCGTCCATGAACACCTGTTCTCGTTCGGATTTCTTCTACCGTTGAAATACCATCAACAGCCTGAAGAACATCACGGCCCGTATTTCCGAAGAGGTTGTCAAACTCCTTAGCCTGACCTGTACTCTCTGCAAATAAGGCGCTTTCCATTGTTGGGTTCGAGGCAAAGACATCAAGTTCAGAGAAAGCCTCCGTCTTCTTCGTCTTTGGTTGAACCTTAACCATAGTAGAATAGTCGATGTTTCCTATCCCGTAAATCAGTGGAGATATCACTTCCGCACAACGACCAACCTTCATATCCTCACGAATAATCGCTAACAATACAATATCGGATTTCACTTGATGGACAAAGAGTTTGGTTCCCTCTTCGAGGGTGGTTTGAGATACTGCGAAATAACTTGGCAGCTCCATATTACGGGATTGTCGTATCTGGCGTGTACCAATTTCTAACTCATGCTGTTGTAATTTCGAGGAAAGTACAAATCCATCATTTGTCAAAAGAGCAGTGCGTAAAACACCCGGTTTCCCTTCGATAATATTGAGGAGCTCTTCAATTTTTTGAAGAATTTCAGGAGGCAGAATGGCAGTGGGATAACGCTGCTGAATCTCAGGGATCTTATCATATTTCCCAAGGATTTCCATAACATACTCGCGGAAACCCATAAACAAATGCGAAGAGATGACAGACTTTTTCAAGATCTCACTGTACTGTTGGATAAAGGCTTGGGCGATTTCTTTGATAATCATACGGTAGATGTTCTCATCATCATCTTGACCAATTGCGATAACGAAAAGTAAATCTGATTGGCTCTCATAGACGAATTTATTTTCAGCAAAGGTGACAACCTGAATCTGTCCTTCGCCGATTTCTTCGGCAAACCCTGCTTGAGCGGAGAGAAACCCTGCAACTAATGCGTCGAGTTTAGGCGCCCCGTCGGGTGAAAAATTGAACAGAGGCATACCACCGGATCGTAACACAATGATTTCTTTTACTGGCAAACGCTGTCACCTAGATTTGTTCAGTACTAAAACCGCGGATAGATTAACCTTTGTGTTATGAAAATGACCACCACAATTACATTGAAACGCTTATAATCCCCTCATTCTATTGTTGTGACGTGGTATCGAGGCAAAATGGGAGAAGTACTCAATGAAACTGGAAAGTAACTGGGCAAAAGCCGCAATCCTCGCCCTTCCCTTAGCTTGGGTTATGGCGTTCTTACTTTTCATGCGTCCACTCATCTTAATCGATATTAGGTTCTTGTTCTTTCCAGTATTTGGATTCTTTCTAGGGCTATTCGTTGGAGGGTTTCTCGTCGATAAATTGGGAGGACATACACTCTTCTTAGTGGTTGTAGATGCAATTATCCTCGTTATTGGGATCGTCCAATGGGTTTTTCCTACCGATTTATGGTTCAGCCTTGTTGGCCTCTCGCTCCTTGCAATGCTCACGTTTCTCTTTGGCACCACTCTTGTTCTGTTCACAGTATTTCTCAATCGCTTTGCTCCAAGCACACAACGTGGTCAAGTTGTTGGAATCGTAACCACTCTCACCTTCTTCATTACAGGACTGATTTCCTTCTTCTGGGTTTTCCCCACCCCCACTTCATTTGCACCAGCCATTACTGCAGGGTTAATGCTTCTCATTCTGTTAATTGTCTTCATTGTCCAACCGTGGAAAGGAGAACTGCAAACCTATATGGTTCCAGGTAACATCCGACCATATGTTATTTGGTGGGCAATTTATCTAGCGGCTTTTGGATTGTTCGTCTGGGCAACACCGTTGCAATATCGATATATTCTCAACAGTCTAAATGGAATAGGCCCAGTTGCCGCTGAATTAGTTTTAGTTGGACTAGCTGGTGTGACACTTATTTTCACTTTTCTGCCCATGAAATTAGGTCGAAAATTAGTTTTCAATATTGGAACACTTCTACTGGGTCTACTGTGCATTTTCGGTAGTGCACAATATGATTCCCCGATAGGTGAACCAGTTTCAATTGTACTGTCAATACTGCAAGCCTTAGTTATTTCATTCATAATTGGAGTCGGAGGCGCGCTCGTGTGGGCTGA
>JAEOSV010000219.1 GCA_016840185.1 Candidatus Hermodarchaeota archaeon
CTCAATAAACTGGAGGCACTTAAAACACAAATGGATCAGTTTCCAGTTCTCTCAGGACCTCACTTTCCAGGATAAAAAAAAATTCCTATTTGAAATTGAATCCATGTCTTCGTAGTACATCAAGAAGTGATTCTTTAGCCCATCCTCCGCTGATGAATTTCCGAGATATGTGTTCACACCATGAATAGGTGTCATGGTCGATGGTATCCTTCCCTTGCCGAAGATGGATTTTGATTTTTCTTTGTACATAATAGTTTTGAGTTAGATACCCTTCATCCATTGTTTTCATGGCTTCGAGCAGTTCTTCGTTAGTCGAGTCCTTGTATTTATCTTCAAAAGCACCGAAACTTAGCGGAAACCGGGGACGAACTTCTGTGTGTTCTGATGAATCAGGATACCCTAGGCATAATCCCACAACAGGGAATGTCCGCTTGGGGATGTCGAACATATCTGCAAGTTTATCCGCTACATTGGGTGCAGCTCCGAGAAGGACGGATCCCATTCCAAAGGCTTCGGCGGCGAGTATAAGGTTTTCAACGACGAGGGACACATCTTGTACCCCAAGCCAAAGGGCTAGTGTATCATCGAAATCATAAGTAAGTCCGCGTTGATTCATAATCTTCTCAAGACGATGCAAATCCACCAAGAATAACATTAGAATCTGGGTGGTTGGATAGACTCCCATAAATCGAAGTTCTTCCATCTTCTTACGATCGCGGGTGTAAATGACACTGCAAAGTTGAGCTGCGAAGGGAGCTCGAAATCCAGCTTGAAGTATTTGCTCAAGTATTTCATCGGAGATTGGTTTTTCCAAGAAACGTCGCATTGATCGCCGATTCTGAATGATATTGAAAAGGTTCGGGGTTTCCAGTGAATTGGATTTGGTCATTAGTTTGCATCTCACTATAATTATGGGCGCTATTCTATTGGTATCTAACAAATTAATATCTTGGATAGGTAATATCTTGGGTTGGTGTATGAGTTGCCTGTAGTGGTGTACATTCTAATTCGTGTTGAAGCTGGGAAGGTTTGGGATGTTGCCCAAGCCATTGGGAAGATTTCAGGTGTAGATCGTGCCAACGTGGTAACAGGGCCCTATGATGTTATTGCCTATGCTGCGCTTCCGTCTACGGAGGATCTTCGGAAATTGATGGAAGGGATTCATAGTGTGGATGGGGTAAATCGTACAGAGACATGCATTGCGATTTGATACCAGAAATGTTTACCAGACCATCGGTACATAGCCGTCTTTAATAAGATCGGCAATGATGGTGCCGACATATTCAATTTGAACTCCTAGCTTAGATAGCGATTCTGAGGTGCCTTCGTTATCCGAGATGAATTTACAGGCAATTCCATCTCCAGTGTTACAAAGCTCCATCATTTCTTTCCCAAGCTCTGGATTATTGGCGACGAGTTTTTCAGATGGTCCAAACAGGATGGTCTTAACATCGTCTAACCATCCATGTTTCATGGTGTTTTTAGCGTACATGAGCGCGGTTTGAACTACTTCCTTTTCACTGGATGCAATTATGACAATAATTTTTGAACTCATTCAGTGCTCCTCCTAGTTAGTGATCATGGTTGTGGTGATGCTCATGGGACGGGTCGGAAAGGTTACCCAGTGCTGAAACGATTAGTTCTGTGAGTGCTGGGTGGATATGCATGCCTTGGGCGAGGGTCCACATGTTTCCTCCGATGGCCATGATGTCAACAACTTCTTGGATGAGCATTGCCGCGTACGGTCCTATGACGTGAAATCCTAGGATTTTGTAAGTGTTTTTATCTACGATAGCTTTGGCAAATCCGTCTTCCTCAACCATGGCTTCGCCTTTGGCGACATCTGAATACTTGGCTGTTCCCAAGAGAAGTTCATGATTTTCTGAAGCTTCAGCCGCTGTAAGACCTACGCCGGCAATTTGTGGGTAGGAAAAGACTGCATAGGGTACAGCATGGTATTCCATTTTTTGTTTTTGTTCACCTACGGCATTGTTCCAGGCAATCTGGGCTTCCCGATTCGCGACATGTTTGAACATATACCGTCCAGTCACATCTCCTAGGGCCCAGATATTTTTCTTCGAGGTTTCAAGATGATCATTTACAACGATGAATCCTCGGTCATCGGTTTTCACTCCAGTTTTTTCTACCTTCAATACATCTGCGTTTGATCTGCGACCCGTCGCTACTAGAATTTGTTCACCAGCAAATTCCGTCTGTTCACCGGTTTCTTTGTTTTTCCCAGTAACGATGTGTTCGGTGGCAGTTCGTTTCACTTCAATTGCCGCGGTATTCGTGTAAATGCTCATTCGTTTTGAAAGGGCATTTTGAAGTGTAAGAGAAATTTCTGGTTCGTTTTGTGGGACTAACCGTGGTCCGCGTTGAAGCATGGTGACTTTTGATCCCATTGCAGCAAGAAAGTGGCTGTATTCTGCAGCAATGTATCCGCCTCCAATAATGACGATACTCTTTGGGAGTTCAGTCATCTCAAGTAGTGTCTCATTAGTCAAATAATCTACTTGGTCTAATCCTTTGATTGGTGGAATAGAAGGTCGTGCACCGGCGACAATGAAGATTTTATCGCCCCGGATTTCATCACCAGCGACTTCCACTGTATAATTTCCTGTGAAGTGACCTTCGGCTTCATAGAAATCGAGGTTCTGGGCGTGTTGGAGGCCTGCTCGCATATGGGCTAGGCTATCATCTATGGGTTGTCGCATTCGAGCCATGATTGCTTTGAAATCAATATTCTTAATTTCTGCGTCGATACCCAGCTTATGGGCTTCTTGGATTTCGACAACACGGTCTGCTGGATAGATGAGCATTTTCGAGGGGATGCATCCAACGTTTAGGCAGGTTCCACCTAAAGGTCCTCTATCAACGTAAGCGACTTTGAATCCGGCACGATAGGCTGAATCGAGGATGATTCCTCCTGAACCAGAGCCGATGACGATGACATCATACTTCTTCATAGGGCTAGATTGCTTCATGTTCCCTAAAATAACTTTAGAACTTCCTACCACCACTATACATCAGCACTATATGTTCATTTTTTGGTGAGTACAGAACTTTTTCAAGGAGAAACGAGTATGGATTGAAGACGGCGTTTGAGAGGAGCCTATATAAATGCCAAAATCTGTGAAAACTGCTTCCCGCTTGCAAGGTGTATCACCTAGTGGACTTCGTGAGTTTTTCGAAATTGGAGCAAAGCTGGCTGCCAAGGGAGTCGATGTGATCTCTTTAGGTATTGGCGACTTGGATTTGCCGCTTCCTCCGTATCTTGGTGATGCTATTGCTGATGCCTTTGCTACTGGGCAAACCCATTACTCATCCAATGCAGGAATCGTCGAGTTACGACAAGCGATTGCGGATCGGTATAAGGAAACCTATGATCTTGAATATACACCTGAAGAAGTGTTGGTAACATGTGGCGCTTTAGAAGGGTTGCTGGATACGATGCTAGCACTCATTAATCCTGGAGATCGTGTCCTAGTTCAAGACCCAGCCTTTGGTTATTTCGCGAATCAGGCTAAACTTGCCGGTGCTGAAGTTGAATTGATTCCAATGACAACTGATTTTGACTTAGATGTTGATCAGTATCGCACTGCATTTGAGAAGAAAACCCCTCACATGGTGATAATTAACTCGCCGTGCAATCCTACTGGCTCGGTTGCTTCAGAGAAGAATGTAAAGAAAATTGTTGAGCTTGCTGCTGAATATGATAGCATCCTCGTTTCTGATGAATGCTATGAATTCCTCCGGTATGATGGAAAGAAGCATACTTGTGCGGCCACGTTCAACCGTGATAATGTCATTGTTATCAATAGTTTCTCCAAGGCATTGGCAATGACGGGGTTACGGTTGGGGTATGTGATCGCTCCGGTGAATTTGATGCGACCGATTTACCAGGTTCATCAATATAATACTGCTTGTGCTCCAACTCCCA
>JAEOSV010000220.1 GCA_016840185.1 Candidatus Hermodarchaeota archaeon
CCACAAGAAGATTCCATAGGTGCCATTTCTCACTGCGAATCCTCTGAGTTCTACGTTGTCCGCACTCACCAGAATGATGGTTCCGCTTCCGACAATTGCAGTACTGTCTGAACCCTCACCAATGATGCTTAATGGTTTGGTGATTCTCAAACTCTCAAAGTAAGTTCCTGAAGCCACTTTGACAGTGTCTCCAGGGTTGGCCGAGTCTATTGCCATTTGTATGTGGGAATAGTCCCCTGGAACTTCGATGACACCAGATTCAATAGTGGACGGATTGAAGTTGATTGGGCAAAGAAGAAGCAAGATTGAAAGGATCGTAGCAGAATCCATTCCTATTCTTGTTAATTGGAATCTGCGCAATCTATAAACTTTCTGAAAGAACCTTGTCAACAAAAATCTTCACCATTCAGATGCACCCGAGCGCCTGTGGCTATTTCCCGCGGATTTTTCATATTCGCCAAGCTACTTTTATACCAGCGAAAATATGAATTATATTGGATTAGCATGAATAAGAAGAATGTTCTGATGATTCTTCTATTACTGTTGTCTGGTGCGATGAATGGATTAGCATTAGCGACACCTGTTGAGGAAAAGCCTACTGAAAGGGTTGTTGGTGTCGAGGTAGGCGACTGGGTGAAATACGGCGATTTTTTTGTAACATGGATATCCACGGACCCCACTCTTCAGGACCCACCGTTGGATTTAATCGAACATAACAAAACAGAATGGGTCGCAAATACCGTTGAGAACATTTCGGGGACAAGAATCACGTTTCAGACAGTGACCCATTATGAGAATGACACTGAGACATCAGGTGTCTCATACGTTGACATCAGCTCAGGGGGAGGCAATGGCACCTTCATGTTCATTTCAGCCGATCTTGATCCGAGTGAAGTGATCTACCTTTCTATGGATTTTGCCGATACACGGATCAACCAAACAGTCCAACTGCTTTATGCCAACGCAATCAGAGAGACAAACTACTTAATGGCATCCCAATATGTGTCAGACGAATGGGGTCAAACGCTTGGTTATGAAATTCAATATTTCTGGGATAGAACGACCGGTGCGTTATCGCAACGCATTGGAACCTCTTCTATAACCACAGGAGAACACACCACAATAGCAATGAGATCCGAAGTCTTGATAGACACCAATCTCTGGGAAGAAAAACCTGACACAACGCCTCCTACAGCTGACGCTGGTCCAGACCAAACAGCCAACGTAAATCAAATCGTGATCTTTGACGCTGGAAACTCCCGCGACAACGAAGGTGGGTGGGGGATAGCTAGTTACGAGTGGGACTTCGGTGATGGAACACAAGAAACCGGGATAGCAGTCACACACGCTTTCAACGCGACAGGAAAATACACCGTAAGGTTGACAACAAAAGACTGGGCTGACAACAGCGACGAAGATACACTCATCGTAACCGTTCAAGAAGAATCTTCCCCGCCATCAATCATGGGTGTCGTCACAGCAATAATATTGCTTGCAGCAGGAATATTTCTCTGGAGGTTCAAGGCTAAGAAGTAGTTGAGAAGTTGTCAAATTCTTGTCTAAAATCGAATGCATACACGTAGCCTCTATTTCTCATCTATAACTTTAAATGGTCAGAAACAAATGTTGAAACTCTAGGATAAACAAAAATGCAACCGAGGAACTATTTTTGTCACCATCTGAATCGCTTTGGTTAGTGTTTATCTCCTTTGCCGCGAACTTAGCATTCTTAACGTTGTATTTTTCACACATCCTTTCTGAATATTCTTCAAAGCATTCTCCACGTAACGCTGCGTTTTTGCTCTCCTTTTTGGGAGCGACTGTAGGTACAGCATTTTCTCTAGCGATTCCATCTCTTCCAGACGTCCTTCCTTATATGGATGTGGCCATTGGCCTCGTCTGCGTCACATGGATTTTGCTGCTCCATTACTACTACGAAGCAGCTTGGCTAGAAGCCGTATTTGCAACAGCGATCGCTGCCCTTGTATACGTTGTGATCTTGGCGGTGACTTTCGGTCTTTTTACCCTGTGGTTGGGAATTGGCTGACGCGAACTCTGAAATCGTCAACTTGACCGAATATGAACTCGAATTCGCTAAGCCCATAGTTTCTAGATTGGAATGCATGCAAAAACCAGGCGCAAATTGACTATCTTTATTGAATACGAATATCAAGCAATAACACGAATTAGAATAGGTTTATTAGTACATGTAAGCATGAAGAAAGCTGACATCACCGAAGGTGTTAAAGCAACTCTTGAAGCAAGAGGATAATGCCATGACTAAAACGATTTTGAGCCGGACTTTCAAACTTACGGTAGTCATCATAATCGCAATCGTTCTCCAAATAGTTGCTATGATATTTGTTTACGTTGGCATATTGGGAGACAGTCGCTTTGGAATGATTTCACTAGTCCTTCTGGGCGCCTCAACAGGGCTTTACTTATTCCTAGTCTATACTCTATGGCGCGTCATAACAGTCATATACGAGAAGTAAATGCATGCACGCAAAATTTGAATAACGTTTATGAGGCTCTGATGCTATTAATTATATTGGGTATTGCTCCTGACTTCGCCGCGGAAGAGAAAGAAAATCGATCTTTCTCCTTTTTTTGTCTTAAATCTCCTGAATGCATGCATGCAAATGCGTGTGTGTTCGTCTTAATGGTAACAGAGCATTTATTCTTTAGATGCCCTTTTTAAATGGGGTGTGAGATGAGGTTCATTTCCAAGCCAAGTTATCATTGGATAATAGTATTTGTAATTAAGATTCTTGGATTGTTCACAATTCTCAATTTGCTAATTCTGCCTATTTTGTGGATCTTGAAGACTCTGTATCTATTTGCTCTCATTCTCACGTACGAAGCATTATTTATTGTCATTGTAGGGGTTCTACAGATTTTGGGGTCTTACATCTATCGAAAGAATAGCATCCATTCTCGATGGGCTGGGTTGGGGTCCCGTACTGGGTGGTTTAACTTCGAGAAATTTGCGAAACTAAAACCAGAAGAAAGGAGGAAGTACAGACAAGAAGGAGCAATCATGATAATACTTGGCCTCACACTATTGATTGTGACAACAATCCTACATTTCTTAATAGCATAGTAAGTAAGAGTAGTCACCTCAGGCTATAATTGAATGAATGCTGCATAGCTGCTCCTGAAACCTTTTTTTCGTGTGTACCCCTTTCGACAACCAAGGAGATCCAATTGCACATGGGCACTATCATCCTACCCTCTTTTTAGGGACCATTTATCATTTCAACTGTTTCCAGAGAGGATGAAACGTCACTCTGATGGTATCGTAGCCCTCAAAGCGGAGCCCAGAAAAAAGCTCTCCCATCACCCGCAACGTGACCCAGCGACTAAGCCCCGTTATATAGCCATCGACTCCTGTGGACAAAATATAGGATACAACAGCTTCCCTATCGAATTTCACCATCAACTCATGCACTCCGTCATGGTCAAAGTCTCCAATGGCGAATTCGTCCCCAGTGGGCACATCAGCTCCAAGTCTGACTGAGGAAACATTAATGTCATAAACGTCCGCACCAAAAATCGATGGAAGTTCAATGTAACATGTGATCCAAGAACCTTTGCTGTGAAGTTTCAGATTTTGCGGTTTAACATTGATTGTTGCATTATGAACCTCAATTGTACCGTCTACAAAAGTGTTGTCCTCAATATCTGTCTCACCTGGACCTGTGCTGGCTCTCACGCTGACAACGTATAGTCCTTTGTAGGTTCCAGTTGTATTCCACACAAACGACAAAGCGACTATCTCTCCAGGATTTACTGTTACCATTCGCTGATTTACTGCAAAGCTTGAATCGTAGTACACGCTGATGAGTGGATTCCATGACTTGGCTCCTTGATTTTCAACAATCACAGTAATGGTGACAGGTGACCCTGCCAACACAACGTCAGTCGATGTCTCAACCTGAATTATAGCGACGTCCCACACAGGAAATGGTTTGGTGATGTCCCTCTGGACTAACGGTATGTCCCCATCTGCCACACCGAAAAAGCTTGTCGGATTTTGCGTTAGTCCGTGATTTGAGGCGTAGGATTCGGTGTGGGGTTTAGCATACACGAAGTTTTCTGCCGCTGAAATCCAACCGTCTCCGTTGGAATCTTCCGCGAGTTGGAATCCTTTTATCACTCCGACATAAGTGAACCAGCTCCAATCTTCGCACCAACCCCAAGACGACTGACCGCTCCTGCACGCAGTCAATACTACACGGTCATATCCGAATATGCTTCCTTCTCCATCTTTGATCCATGAACCGCTGTGGCATGTATCTAGAATCACGGTTACGAAGGCTTGTGACAAGCCTCCTGAGAGAAGCCACTCATTTAGTTCCTTGACCTGTAGTCGCCCATCGGGAAAAATTAAGCTTCCCAAACCTCCGTGCCCGCAATAGTAAAATATCACAATCTCTCCTGGGGCAGTTTGTCCTAGAAAATTCAAGATTTCCTTCTTCACGTTTGCCTTGGTTGAAAGACCACGCAGAAACGGTTTGGTTAGATCGTCAACTTCTTTGTACTCATACATCGAAAGAAAATGGATGTAACTCACATATTCGGTGGTAGCATTGTTCCAGTTTCGGTAGTCAAGCAATTCTTTAATGAGAAATTGTGCTGACTTCATGCGGCAAGAATCGTATTCGATTTCGATCGCTAATAGTCGAAAGCGCTGAATCCCTGTAGAAGAACTTGCCGAAGTAGACGTGGCATTAAAGGTAATACTCAAGATCGCTGCCAGAAATAGAATCAACAATATCCTCGTGGATTTTTTCAACATGATTCACACATAACAAATTCGGGCATAATAACACTTAAACATTTATGAAGTGGAATTCTATACATGCACGTCGCTGGCATGCGTGCAAAACAAGATAATTACTCCACATAGATGATTTTTTCATAAACATTAATTAGGAAAGGAAAGATTTGTTTGATGTAGTCTTCGGAGAGACAAGGAATTGCGAAAACCTGTTTCTATGATTGAGCTTGTGTTTATGTTGCTTTTGATCAGCAGCATATTTGGAGTTACACTCAGTGATTTGCAGGTTGAAGCAGCTAGCTCTTTTCATCTATTGGAAAAGGAGAGTGGAATTGTGAGAGTGATTGAACACAGAATTACAGTCGTTGAGTTGGAGAAATTAAAACAAGAAGTCGGAGTTTGGGAGCAACACATCGACTACAATAAGAGAATCAATGGATTCGGAACAGGATTGCGTCCGCCAACAGAAGAGGAGTGGAGCAAAAATATGATGAATATGTACGTGGTTGAAAGAATTTTGCTTAACCAGATAATTCAATCGTCATCCAGTGTAGACCATACTGCCAAACCGTGGTTCCCACCGATAGGAAATCAGGGTGGAGAAGGCTCATGCACGACATGGGCAGTAGGATATTACGCAAAGACTTTTCAGGAGGCCAAAGAACACGGATGGAATCTAACCGAGGCGGAATGGTATGGAGGCGGCTCTGGGCACCCCACTCCAGCCTACCAAGACCGAATAATCAGCCCAGATTTCATTTATCACCTGATCAATGGTGGGTCAGACGGAGGCTCCTCATTCTACGACGCAATTAATCTGGCTTGTACCATTGGAGCCAGCTCTTGGAAAGAAATGCCTTATGACCCGACTGATTCAGCGACCTGGCCTTCTGAAAAAGCTTGGAGAGAAGCGCCGTTGTATCGGGGCAATAGTAGCGGGCTTGAATATTTGGAGCTTGAATCAGATGATGATTTAAATAGCCTCAAAAACTGGATAGCTTCTGATCATCTTGCGATAATAGCAGTGGATGCGAACCGATATTCTAGCTTGACAAGCAAAGATTTCTGGACTTTGGACAATTATGTAAATCCGGTAGTAAACCATGCAAATACCATAGTTGGATACGATGACAACATCACATATACTGAAGAAGGAGAGTCACGTCAAGGAGCTTTCAAAATAGCGAATTCTTGGGGAATAGGGGGAACGTGGGAGAATATTGATGATGGATGTTACTGGATATCTTATGAAGCCATGAAACAACGTATCGGATACTGCGTCTTCTATCGGGACAGAATCGGCTATAATCCCAAATTGATGGCATTGTTCAAAGCGGATCATTCTGAACGGGGGGAGTGTGACATTTCAATTGGTATGGGCAACCATAGTGCTCCGCTCGCAACGAAATCGTTCAGCGATTTGATAGACGGTGGGGACCAGCCGTTCTGTGCCAATGACATAGTTTTTGACATAACTGAGTTCGAAGGCGCTATACCCTCAGTTATCAGTGAAACGTTCTTCATACGAGCCCGTGCGGGCATGCCACCTGCACACAGTGGCGTGTATGAGTGGTATTCAGATGGAGTGTTATACTCATGGTTCAGGCTTAAGCAAACCTTTGATATACCTGAAACAGGGGCAACGTTGAAGTTCTGGAGCTACTACGAGATTGAGGAAGACTGGG
>JAEOSV010000221.1 GCA_016840185.1 Candidatus Hermodarchaeota archaeon
CGTAATCTTCGATATTTTGTGTTGTTGCTGCCAAACCAAAATCGATGAAATAGATGAGTTTGGGAGAAAGAAGAAGCATGTTTGAGGTTGTTAAATCACCATGGGTTACCTCATGCTGGTGTAGTCGCCCAATGGCTTTCCCAATTACTTGGAAAAGGTGTCGGCGCTTTGCCTTTGATAATTTTGGAAGTAATTCTTTCACTCGTTGTCCATCGATATATTCCATAATAATGGTCGCAGAATCTACATCAATCTGGTAGAGAACGGGGGTGGCGACGCCTGCCCGTCGAGCAACTGAGAGCAGTCGGGCTTCACGAATTGTTCGGTCCGTACGAAGCTTTTCATCTATCTGTTGGAGACGGTAGGGTTTGGGGAGACGGTGTTTCCGGATGGCTGGGTGTCCGTAGAAATCCTCGAGGTACAGAGACGCTTCGGCTCCTTTTGCTACTAGCTTGGACATCGAGATTTCACGACTCCCAAGGGATGTCAACTTGATCCAGACGCCATTTGGGTTGAATCCGGCTTTCTGAAAGTGATATTCTATTGCCTGTTTTGAGGAGGAGTAATCCGTTGTAGGCAATCATTGCTCCGTTATCCCCAGCATATTGTTTCGGGACCGATGCAAATTTTGCTGAATGCTCGTCGGCTACGACTTGAAGCATTTCTTTCAATCGAGAGTTCGCTGCAACACCACCAGTAACGATGAGTTCATCTCGTTGGGTATGAGCGAGGGCACGTTCGGATACTTCTGCAACCATCGAAAACGCTGTTTCTTGGAGACTATAGCAGACATCTTCAAGGGCAATACCTTTTTTGAGAAGTTGCTTAGCAGCGGTCAGTAATCCCGAGAAAGCAAGGTCCATTCCTTTCACAGTGTAGGGGAGAGAATGATATCCGTCGTTTGTTTCCTTGGCGAGGGCTTCAATTTTCGGACCTCCTGGATGGGAAAGATTTGCAGCACGAGCAAACATGTCTAGCATATTCCCCAAGGCAATGTCCAGCGTTTCCCCGAAAACCCGATACCGGTGAGCGGCAAGGGTAGTAATCTGGGTGTTCCCACCAGACAAATAGATAACCAGGGGTTTTTCGGATTGGCAGAAGAACCGAGCCTGTTCAATATGGGCTACACAGTGGTTGACACCGAGGAGTGGGATATCAAGACTTTTGGCTAAGCTTCGGGCGATGACCGCCCCCACACGAAGCGCAGGCGGTAGTCCAGGCCCCTGTGAAAAGGCAATTCCCTGGAGTTGGCTGGGTGATATTTTCACTTGGTTGAATAGATTCTGTAAAACATGGAGAAATTTGGCTTGATGGTGTTCAGCAGCCTCGCGGGGGTGAATGCCACCTTCTTTAGGCGTATACACCGCCTTCGAATCCGCTAGAACCAGTCCATCACTATCTACAATACCGAGTCCAAACGTGTGTGCAGTGCTTTCTATTCCAAGAACAGTCATTTACTTTTACCGTGCCTTAAGTCAAGTTATTTGATAGAGGATGCGACGAGTTCGAACCACCCAGAGAATAGGAGGGGTCTGTGTCTAAGTTTCTTTCTCCTTTTCCTTTTTAGAGGGTTTAAATTCCGTAAAGCCACAGCTACCGCAGTGGAACCGATTGGCATGTTCAGCCATAAAGGTGCCTTCGCCGCAGCGTGGACAAGACTGGCGTTTGCGGTCGAGTTTACCATCCTTTCCAACCGAATAATATTCATGAGTTTTTGACGTCGGATTTCACCTTTTGTAGATTCTTGAATATAATTATGAGGTTTCCTTCTCCTCAGGAGGTTTTTCAGCCTTCTTTCTGGGTTTCCCTTTCCTTGATTTCTCTTCTTCCTTTGGAGCAGCCTTGGGTTCTTCTTCCTTTGGAGCCTCTTTAGCCACTTCTTTTGCGGGCTTCTCTTTCTTAGGCTTCTTTGTTGGAGGTTCTTCCGCTTCCTTCTCTTTGGGAGGCTCATCCTTAGGAGGCTTTTCCGCTTCCTTCTTCTTGGGAGGTTCTTTGGCTTCCTCTTTCTCCTCCTTGGGCGGAGCTTCTGCTGGCTCCATTGATGGCGGTGGTGGTGCAGCCTCCTCGGTTGAGTGGCGTTTAATGATATGAGCCTGTTCTTGTTTCAGGGCTGCTTCCTCCGAGGGGTAGAGGCGGGCGTAACCTTGGGAGATGGATTGCCCGTATAACCCATTGAGTTTGACAACGTAGAGTTGATCTTCCTTACAATTGAGTATGGCAGCTAGTTTTGCACGAACATCGCCACGGGCGGGTGTTGCAGTCCCAGTATGATCAACTAGGAAAGTGATGTCCTGGTGTTGAAGGAGGGGATTCTCGTGTTTATTTTCAACCTTGATTTTCATCTTTTTGCACCATTTCTGAGAGTATTTTGTCAACCGCCTGTTTGTGCTCTGGCGTTACTTGAATGACAACGATGCCCTGATCAGGAAGCCCATATACTACGGCAGATCCAGTGGGTGCAAGTGCCACTGCGGGCAGTGCCGTTAGGTCCTCTTCGCCCTCTATTAAGAGTTTCGCAGTTTTCCCAGATTTTCCAGCCATCAAGGCTAGTTCAATCGCAATCCATACTTCGGGTCGAATCTCCGCCGCAGCGTTCGTTGCTATTAAAGTGACATCCGAGGTGAGATCGAATTCAACTGGGTCATTTCGCTTAGTTTTCCCATCCAGGATAGACAGAGTTGCTTGACAATTGACTTTTGCCAAATTGATTGAAACCAGGTCACCGACCGCAATAACCGGTCTAAGCTTGTGTTTCAGGATATAAGCACAGGCGTCCTCTGCCGCGCCTAACTCTGCTCGAGAGAAGAGTTCACCCTTTGGTCCCTTAAGGGATTGGCGAAGATGCTCTGGGAGCACAAGGGTATATTGTCGCAGCTGCTTGGCAGCCAACTATTTCACCTAGCGAACTTGGAGAGCGTATTCTCCATCTTTGGTGATGTTGAGCTTTTTCGCGATCATCGAATGCTCAGGATCAAAAATTAAGACCAGCCCTGAAAAACTCTCAGAAAGATTAGTGCTTTTACATACTGGACAATGTGATTTAGTTGTCATGACATGACACACTTTGCATGCTTTACGTTTTGCCATTTTCATCACCATGATGGTCTTTGCGGGTTGTGAAAAGATTGAAAGGAGTTATTTTTTCTTTTCCTTGTCTTTTCCTTCTTTCTTTTTCTCCGCTTTGCGCTTTGATTCAATCAATCGGGCAATTTCTTCTTTAATCCACTCAAACTTGCCTAGAAAAGGCTGTCGCATTGTCAATCCTAGTTTTCCACTACGTGCCCCGCCATCAATGCTTACAGCGACGATTCGTGTGCGAACTAAATCGCCTTCCGTAATGACTCGTCCGGTTTCTTTGCCTACGAGAGCCGCACTTCGGGGGTCGTAAGAAAAGAAATCATCTGTGATTTGGCTCACGTGACATAGTCCATCTAATGGGCCTAATCGAATGAACGCGCCGAAATCGACAACTTCAACGACTTCACCCTGTGTCAAAAAGTTGACTTTGGGTTCAAAGGTGAGGATTTCGAGAGTAACAATGTGATAGGTTGCGCCATCACCAGGGATTATCTTGCCAACTCCAATATCGATTACCTCAGTGACGGCGATAATAAACCCGAGATCCACGTCGATTATGCCTTCGTATTGTTCCCGGAGAATTTCCTCGGCGACCTCATAGAGGTCCTCACTGAACCGATTCGGCGGAATGCGCACATGACCCTTAATGGTAACGGCTTGGTAGATAGTCTAGCCTCCGATTTCGGACGGATTACAAGTCGGGCTGATAAGCTTTTCTATTGCATTGGTAGGCAGGATGTATCTAAGGCTCTGTTACTCTGTAAGGGCAAGAACTGCGAGTTTTCGTAAAAAAATGGCACGAGAACCCTGTTTAACAAGTTTCCGACGCAATTCCGAATCATTTGTAGCCACTATCGCTCCCAGTTCAAGTGCTGCTTGGATCAGCGCTGAATCGGCATCAAGTTCTTGCATAGATGGTGGAATATCATTGAGTATCTGACAATATCGTTCAACCAAGACCAAGGAACTCGTCGCCGCAGTTCTTTCTCTAGAAGTCCCCGTAGTTTCCAGCCATTTCAATTCCGTTAGGATCTGAGGAAGGAGAAGGAATTGAACATGTCCTCCGATGAGGCGTGGAATTTCTTCAAAAATATCGATGCGCCGTTGAAAGGGGAGAAGGAGAAAGTTCGTGTCCAATAAAACCTGGGTCCCTTGTGAGGATTGAGAATTAGTTGGCAATGACGGTGCCCCATCCAATTAACCGCCACCGCATTTCGATTTGACGGCTAATCGCTACTCGTTGATTTGGAATAACGGCCACGGGTTTCCGGAGCTCAAAGGTGATGCGGTTTTTAGTTCCGATTTTTGTTACCTGACCAACGGTTGCGGATGACCCGACGATGAGCATCAAGGTCTCTTTCGGTTTGATACTTTGAACTACTGTCTGTTCAACTGCACCGACAACCCGTTTAAGAAGATTTGATTCGAGGGTCATCTGTTTAACTATAGGAGGCAGTTTCCCAACGGGACCAGCTAGATTCCCGATCAATGAATCCGCACGAGTAATTGAGGGATCAAGATTCGTTCCCATACCGATAAGACCACTGGGATGGGCGGTTGTGAGGGTTTTCCCTGTACCTGTTTGAATACTTTTCACTGATGTTTGAATCGGTACGTATGAGACTCCACCTTTTTCTTTCTTCACTGGGATGCCTGGTTGAATTTCAAGCGCGTCTCCGACGGATACCTTTCCTTGGATAATTGTCCCACCAATAACGCCACCCTGTAAATCCTTAGGTCTCGTTCCGGGCTTATTGATGTCAAAGGAACGGGCAACATAGAATAATCCTGGTTTCTGTAAATCGCGTTTCGGCGTTGGAATTATATCTTCGATGGTTTGAATCAGAAAGTCAATATTTGTGCCAAACATTGCCGAAATTGGAATCACTGGCGCTTTTTCCGCAATCGAGCCCGCTACGAACTGTTTGATTTCCTTGTAATTTGCCAGCGCTTCTTTCTCAGAAACTAATTCCACTTTGTTTTGGGTAATTATGATTTTATCAACACCGATAATTTCCAAGGCTGCTAGATGTTCGCGGGTCTGGGGTTGAGGGCATTTCTCATCAGCTGCAATTAGGAGCAATGCACCATCCATTAGTGCCGCCCCGGAAATCATGGTTGCCATTAGTACTTCGTGACCAGGGGCATCCACTAAGGATATTCGTCGTAGTGGTTCAGCCTTACCTCTGCATTTGGCGCATTTGGGAGTAGTTGAATACGCTGCTGGACCTCGACACTTACCACATTTGTAAAACGTAACATCCGCGTATCCCAATTTAATTGAGATTCCACGACGAAGTTCCTCCGAATGGCGATCGGTCCACTCTCCTGATAACGCTTTAGCCAGAGTGGTTTTCCCGTGATCTACATGACCCACTAGTCCGATATTGACCTCTGCTTGCTTGGGCATGATTTTCCGGGGAGGCATATTTGATCGTCATCTCTTAGGGGGGCTTCTATGTTTAATTCTTACGAGGAGGAAGTACTTTTTTCGATTAACTCAAGGAGAGGTTGGGGTCCTTGCGTGACAATTTTAGTATTGACTTGTACGATTTCATCGGTGATTTCATTCCCTCGGACTCGGCGTCGTCGCCGTTCGCC
>JAEOSV010000031.1 GCA_016840185.1 Candidatus Hermodarchaeota archaeon
ATGAGGCTCCCACTAGCTGTGGGGTCTGCAGTAACGATGACATCTACGCCTGCATCAATATTGGCTTGGGCATACTTCTTTGATGCTTTGGTTGTGATGTTTAGAAGACTGTTTACGAATTGTGAATCACGAATAGTAGCAATCATGAGGGGATTTACTCCGGCAAGTTGACCTGCAAGTGTGAAGGGCCCCGGTGTATAAGCAAACAGAGGTATCTCATCGTGTACGCTCTCTTTGACACAAATTACGAGATCCATGTGCAAAGGCAATCGTCCAGAATGATAGGGGTCTGGGACCTCCAATGTATCCACATCACTGGGTGATTTGACCACGTGTTCAGCGACTTGGGGTACAGAGTCTTCAGGAAAACGCATCGTGCAACCCATTGCTTCAGCAAGTAAGTTGAAAGAACTTTCCCAGCCTACGTAGATGCCATCATATCCGAGTTCACGTTGTCCAGCTAGAAGAGCTTCGGCGGTCTTCTCTGGGCTATGCAAAGCTTCAACTAATCCTACTCCTGTTAGCTGTGCCGTTGTGTACGTGACTTGAGGAATGACTGGGACCCGGTCTGGTAACTCGCCTTGAAGCACCAATTTCACACGTTGAGCAGGGGTAAGCGATTCCATATTCGTGGTTCCTCTTGCATCTGATACAATTCAGGCTATGGTGACTCTATACTGCATTGTTCCTGTATAATTTCGTTTGCTACAGATGGAATAAATCATCCATGCCTAAGGCAGCATCTTTAAATTCATATTAACCCCAGTCTGAAGGGGGAATGCGTCTTTCCCCCTGCGTGTGCCGGATAGGCTGGGTTCGGATCCGATTGCCATGTCAAACAATCCTCGAAAAAAGGTTCAACCGGATAAAAGTCAAACAGACGACGAACCACATAGCTGCCCCAACTGCGGCAGCAACAAGATAATTATGACATCCTCTCGTGAAATTGTCTGCTCTGATTGTGGCCTCGTCCTCAATGATGACGTAATAGACTTTGGGGCTGAATGGCGTGAGTTTTCACCAGAGGAACGTGACCGACGCGCTCGTGCTGGTCCGCCTTCAACGTTAACCATGCATGATCGAGGGCTATCCACGACAATTGATTGGCGTGATGTTGATGCAAGGGGGCATAAACTTGATGCCTCTAAGCGTGCTGAGATGCAGCGCATTCGGAAATGGCACAACCGCAGCCGTGTCTATCAAGCGAGTGAACGAAACCTTGCCAGTGCTATGAGCGAACTTGACCGATTATCAGGGCAGTTGGACCTCCCGCAACGGGTTCGTCAATCAGCGGCACTCTTGTATCGACGAGCTTTGGACAAAAACCTCATCCGCGGACGAAGTATTGAAGCCATTGTAGCGGCATGCGTTTATGCGGCTTGTCGGTTCACGAGTTTTCCCCGGACGCTAGCAGATGTCGGACGCTATACTCGAGTCCGACGCAAAGAACTTGGACGTTCCTATCGATTAATTGTTCGTCGCCTAGGACTCCAAATGCCAGTGACGCAGCCCGAAGATTTTGTTTCCAGATACACAAATGCACTGAAATTATCCCAACGTACGCATGCCCGGGCATTGGATATCCTCATGCAGGCCCGTAACAAAGGCATCACATCAGGAAAAGATCCAACCTGCATTGCCGCCGCTGCTATCTATATTGCCTCAATTTTAGAAGGTGAACGGCGAACTCAACGAGAAATCGGTGAGGTTGCCGGGGTCACGGAAGTCACCGTACGAAATCGGTACAAAGAATTAGTCCGGGCCCTCGATTTAGGTGTCGAGGTTTAGTTTCACGCAACACATGTTTCCTTATCAGTCGGTCTAGACAAAATTACTTAAAGGCAAATTCCTGAGTGTAAGCAAGGTTTCCAGCTGAGGTGTTTTTAATACCTTTAGCTAGTTTTGCATTTGGAAGCGGTCTTTGTGAAAAAATCTTCTCTAATTCTTGGGCTTTTCTGCACGGTACTATTGATTGCTCTTATGACTAATCCGTTGATTGCGCATGAAGTTGTTGCATCTCCATTAATTGGGGGTTCAACTCTCTCATCTACGATTGGAGTAACTCCTCAATTTGGGGCTTCTGCGTCGTCTCCACCTGTACCAACTCCGTTACTGATTCCTCCGAGTCCTTCTGGGGAATATGTCGCAATTATTGTAGAAAATGGGTTGTATGGTATTGGCGCAGTGCAAACTGCTGTTACTCAATATCGGACCGACCTTAACAATACAGGTTATAACACTATCCTGTATACTAGCACAATCGCGAACGCCCCTACTCTTCGTGGGCTTCTTCAAACCTGGTACACCTCGAATGCTATCGTCGGTGCTGTTCTCATTGGGAATTTGCCTTACATTAGATTCTATCACCCCGCCAACGGCTCCCATGGTACCGATACCTTCGTCTGTGACCTCTACTACATGGACCTGGATGGTAGCTGGTTTGATACCAATACTGATGGGATTTATGATCGTCATAATTCCACTACGGGCACTGACATCTATCCAGAAATCTACGTTGGACGGATTGACGCCACGACCCGCAGTTTAGGTGGACAAACCAACGCCAATGACATCATCACGCTCCTCACCCGAATCCATTCCTACAGGGTAGGTGGTGTAGCACGAACACACCAAGCGTTAACCTACATCGATAATGACTGGCAATCATGGGCTGATGGCACATTTGACAACTGGCCTGCATGGCTGAATAATGTCTACTCGACACGAACAGATGTCCACACTCCTGCAACATGGACAAATGCCACAGACTGGCTTACTAATCGAATTAATCAAGATTTTGAATGGGCTCATCTATGTGCACACAGTGGCGCAAGCCCAGGCATGCATTATTTTGGAACCGGGGGAAGTGGTGAAGGAACAGTTTCGTCCACTCAAATCCACAACCAAGTTCCCACATTTAACTTCTACAATCTCTTCTGTTGTCATGGAGCCGATTGG
>JAEOSV010000222.1 GCA_016840185.1 Candidatus Hermodarchaeota archaeon
CGAATGTACAGACCACGCTTCGGCACGTCCAAGTCCAGAATCTCTTCGACCGCTTGGACATAACACGTGGTATGGGATTGTGAACAGATGCCGCAGATGCGTTCGGCAAGGTACACGTTTTGGCTATAACTTCGACTTTCGAAGGCTTTTTCGATGCCGCGGTGGACGTAGCCGATCCGGGCGTCGACGTCGACGACGAGTTCTCCGTCGACGGTGAGTGTGAAGCTTTCCGGCTCTTTGAGTGCCGGGTGTTGGGGGCCGATGGGGATGGTCATGGTTGTGGGGTGTTTTGCCATTGTTGGTCAACTACCTGAAAGCTTTCAGCGTAGTCTCTTCATGCCCCATTCTTCCTTAAGAGATTTTGGTTTTCACAACCATTCACAGCGTTAACTTATCAGGTTTAATATGGCTAAGGATTACACTGAACCACTAAAGCTGCCAACATACAACTCCTGTTTAAGAGGGTATTAGTACATCTTTCAATGTCATTATCTTGAAAGACTTTGACATTTGAAACGACTGACTCTGAAACACAGACATCCTTGAGTGGTTCTGTTCTCCTGTGGTTTTTTGTACTAACTTTTGTACTTTTTATCGTAGCAATTGTAATTACGGCAGTAATACCACTGACTGTGCTCCAACTTCTTCCTCCCTGGGCACCAAGCATTGCCGCGTTCATCGTGATATTATTAATTCAGAAAGAAAGGAACGGAATCACGAAATTAGTAGGAAAATTGGGGACATGGAGATTCGGAATTGGTTGGTATCTTGCAGCTCTTTCTCCCTTCGCGATTGCCCTCCTTGCAGTAGGGCTATACATAGGTCTTGGCAATCCAATCCCTGGACCCTATATGCCCTTTGACTGGATTATTGGTTTGTTTTGGTTAATTGTGAGTGTGGTGGTTGGAGCCACTGGAGAAGAATTGGGCTGGCGAGGATTTGCATTACCAGGTCTACAATCACGGTTTAACGCCTTAAGTTCAAGCCTCATCCTTGGAGTATTCTGGGGATTCTGGCATTTACCCATTTATCTGTTACTTGGACTTGAGGAGGGGCAATTTGATTTCCTTAATTTTTTAAGTTACATCATGTTAATTGTGTTCATATCCATCATTATCACATGGATTGTAAACAACACCAATGGAAGCGTCTTAGGTGCCATTATTTTCCACGCTTCCTTTAACTTCTCACTCGCCCTATTCGTTGAAATCTTAGGTCTCATTCAGTTACAATGGTATTTTCTAGCTATCATAATCCTGTACTCCATCTACGCCATCACCATAGTCATTATCTACGGCTACACACGCCTACATCGCTAGGGTAGTTGCTGATGGAAAATCGGAATGCCATTATTTTTAGTTTCATTGGTGGGGTGGCAAATCCTCAAGGGTCTTAAATAGATGGTATTCCTATCAGTGTCAACTCATGGGGAGGACGTATTATGCCTGAATTGAAATCCGCCCAATTGCGTGCCCGCTGTAAATCCAAAGATTTTGAATGTAAAACCAGTGCTGAATTATCTCTGCTTGAGGGGGTTGTGGGACAACCTCGAGCTCTGAATGCGTTACAGTTTGGCTTGGAGATTCCCGATAAGGGCTTTAACATTTATGTGGCGGGTAGCCCGGGAACGGGTCGCCATACCGCAACGAGACGGTATCTCGAAGAGCGGGCTGCCCAATTGCGTGAAGTTCCCTCCGACTGGTGCTATGTTACCAATTATAAGAATCAGTTCAAACCCAAAGCCTTGAAGTTTCCCGCAGGTATGGGGCGGGTCTTTGTCGCAAAAATTGATCAATTCATTGAAGTGGCACGGACCTCGATTCAACAGATGTTGGAAAGTGAAGAATACGCTCAACAACGCGAGGAACTAACCGGTTCCTTTGAAGCACAACGGGACCAGTTAACAGAAGAAATGCGCATAAAAGCACAAGAAGCCGGCTTCGTTTTACAGGGTACCCAAACGGGATTATTGATGGTCCCGGTAATTCGCGGAAAACCAGTTACTCCCGATATGATTCCGAAACTGAAACCAAAAGTGCGCAAGGATATCGAGAAAAAACGGAACGCCCTTGAAACTGAGTTACGATCC
>JAEOSV010000223.1 GCA_016840185.1 Candidatus Hermodarchaeota archaeon
ACATGCAGCGGTTGAAGCTGGAGCAAATAAAATTATTATCGCGGATACTGTGGGGTTCAGTCGTCCCGCAGCCATTCAATATATTGTAAAGCATACCACCAAGGAACTGAATGATCTAACCAAGAAGCCCTTTGCCATGGGAATTCATGTGCACAATGATTTTGGACTGGCTTCCGCCAATACTTTAGCCGCGATTGAGATGGGCATCACCTATCCCCATGTGTGTGTGAATGGATTTGGTGAACGCGCGGGGAATGCCGCTTTAGAAGAAGTGGTGATGGCACTTGAAATCCTATATGGAGTAAAAACTGGAATCAAGACGGAACGTCTCTTCGAGCTCTCACAACTCGTAGAGCGAGCATTTGCGATTCCAATTCCCGTGCATAAGGCGATTGTGGGACAAAATGCATTCAACCATGGTTCTGGAATCCATGTGCATGCCACACTCGCACATTCGTTATCCTATGAACCCATTCCCCCTGAAATGGTTGGACGAAAACGTAGTTTTTACTTAGGTAAGTTTGCTGGTCGTCATTTAATCGAATATGTTCTGAAAAAGAACAAAATCTCTGCAACGAAAGAACAAGTGCAAGAAATTGCTCAGGCCGTCAAATTGCATCATGCTCAGCAAGATAAGAAACAAATCTTGAAACGCTTTGATCAATGTAAAATTGAGTTCAATCATTTGAAAGCCGATTTGAGTGAAGATGAGTTGTTAGCCCTGGCGAAACCTATCGTTGCAAGCAAGAAATGATGAATCAGCTGGCTGACTATTTCACGTGGAAGATACATGCAGGCTTTTCAGGTAAATGGTTTAGTTGTTTTCCCAGTTCAGCAATTTGAGCTTGGACCTTAGAATCTGCGCTCTTTGCCGTTTGTATTTTCTTAAGTTTGTATTCTAATCGGATTCGAGACACGTGGGCTAGGCGAAGATTGGTTTCGACGTTAGCTTCTTTGGCTCCTAGGGCGTCTTTGATTCCCGTCAGGAAGGGTGCACAGATAAATTCCTCACACCGGAGACCGTATTCTAATTGGCCTGTCTGAATTCGGTCCCAAATGGGGCAGGTGGTTACTAGAACCGTGTTGTTCTTCACATGGACGGTTCGTCCAAACATGGAGTGCGCGGTTTCGACGGTCTTGATGATGCTAAGCCCTTCGGTTTTTCCTATTTCTCCGACTTTTTTCCCTGCAGCTTGCCAAGAATTTTGTAGACTTTCAATCATGGAGAGAGCGCCGACACGGTCGCGCAGACTCCACCAGAGTTCATCCATCCATGCGACAATGAATTTCTGTAGTGTTTTGAACTGATCCATCTTGTTTCTCTCCGATTTCACTTTCCTTCTTTCTTCTTGGGTTGCCAGTTCTTGCCCCAAGAGTCTACGTAGGTGATTTCTTCTGGGGTTTGACGGGGTGGTCCTCGGGTTCTGGGGTATTTTGGATACCCAATCGCGAGGCACATGATGGGGGTCCAGTGGGGTTGTGGTATACTAAGCATTTCAGATATCTCACGAACATCATCATAATGATCGAGTTGGACACTTGATACGCACGCACCTAATCCCAGGGCGGTGGCTGCAAGCCAACAGTTTTGCATGAACATGCTTCCGGCAATAACGGAATGCCGCAGGCTACTCCATCCATAAACGCCACCAGTTCCCCGGAGAGTGGGCTGCGAATTTCCAACGTGGGTCGATTCAACGATTAGAACCAGCAAAATGGGGGCTCCATCAGTTTCGGATTCGCCTTTAATGTACTCAAACCGTCTTCCGGTGATTAGCCAATCAATGGTTCGCTCCCGACTTGGTAGAGCCTCCACATAATTCAAGCGCCTTTCAATTTCCTGGCGAGGTGTGATGCGACCAAAGAGTTCGATGGTCCGTTCAACGGCTAGTTCACCAATCCGCCGTTGTTTTGCCTTATCCCTTACAATAATGACTCGCCAAGGTTGTTGGTTTTCAGCGCTAGGAGCATAGCCACCTGCTTCAATGATTTGAAAGAGGAGTTCGTCACTAACCGGTTGAGCGGTGTTAAAGTCTCGGATTGCGTGACGTTCCTTAATGAGGTTCAGCATTAGTTTGCTGTCATCAGGCTTTGTCATATGTATGCCACCAAAGAGCATGTTTCCTTGGGCAACATACGCAGAATCCTCACCTAATAGTGTTATCGGTTATTCGTTGAAACCCATCATCAAATTTCTGTAAGTTGTTAGCCTAACCGATTACTTCTCGTCTTTCGATTCATCGATGACAAACTTCTTCTTACCCTTAACGACTTTCCCTTCTGAAGGAGGCGCTGGGTGTTTTTCACGAAGGGTCTTAAGCACCTTCTGACGTTCTTCTTCGCTTAAGTCCTTGATTTCTTCAAGCACCTTCTGACGCTCCTCCGCGGTAAGTGATGGAAATTCATCAGGACCTAGCTCATCCTCAACGGTTACGGTTGCAGGAGTCTCTGCAATGGCAAGGGTATGGAAGATTTCATCCCAATCTTCCTTGGGCATCTTCCGCAGTTGGGCGG
>JAEOSV010000224.1 GCA_016840185.1 Candidatus Hermodarchaeota archaeon
AACAATGGATCTTACTACGTCTTTTATCCGGGAGCAAACCTCACAACGGCACTCATCGCAGGAGCCGTACTTAGTATAATCGTGGTGGTGGGTGTTGCCTACTACATCTTCAGATATCGACGCCGGGAAACCCCAACACAGACTTGACACTCAGCCATTGATGACTGGTTGGAATTCGTGGTGTTCAAAACCTTTTTCTATTTGAGATTCGACACTCCATTCTACTAGCTTGGAAGGTAGGTTGGCGTGGTGTTAGACCGCATACAAAGTAGCCGCTGGTTCCAAAGTTATGAACAAAAACTAGTGGCTATTGCATTTCCCATCGCAATCATACTTTCCGTGCTCCCCCTGGTTATCGGATATTTTGTACCACAAATGGCCACCGTGTATCTTATCAGCGCCTACATTGTTGTGTTCCTGACGATATTCGGAATATGTTTGGTCCTTCTTGGGTTCCACAATAAGGTGGCTCGTCGCCTTGTCTTCGTTATCGCTATAACCAGCCTTCTTGGGGCAATTGCTCATTACTGGCTCCTCATTGAAATCTTCTTTTTTGGTTTTCAAATCGACTATCCTGCTGTATCTGCCTACCTTTCTGCATTGGCTAATGTTGTCATACTTGTTGGTCTTGCCTTCGTCTCCCTTGAACAACGTCGAAGATCAATGCGGCAGATTGCTGGCTATTTACTTATCATCTTGTTTTTTGTGGTTTGTATTCTTTCTACGTACCAGATGAATCTCACGTTTCATCCGCCGATTCTGCCCGCCTTCGGGACTGGTTTGCGAATTCTTGTCGCGTTCTTAACTGCCGTCTTTGCCTGGACTTTTTGCTTTATTCAGGACCCATCTGAGGATGTCATTGGAAAAACCAGTCGACGCTTACTTGTTTTTGCTAGCCTTCTCCTTATTCTCGGATACACCGCGTTTGCCTTCCAATATGCCCCAGGATGGCAGGATGTTTCAGTATTCTATTATGCTGGGTCTATCTCTGATGCCCTCACTCTTTTGGCGATTTTCACTTTTCTCATCACGGTTTTGGCAGTGTTCAGTGAAACCCTTGAAAACATGGCAACTTCGCGTCCTATCTCGATTAGCTATGAAGTAATTACTCGTGTTTTGTTAATTTGTTCGCTCCTGATTGTGTTGACACTAGTCGCAACAATTGCTATCACACTGGTTGGTCGAGTGCTCCTTGTTTTTCTCGCACCCGTTGATGCTTTAGTTGCCTTACAAACCATAGGAATTGGATTACTCATTGGACTAGCTGCTATTGGAGTTGTAGTAGGTGGAATAAGCTATTTCCTCGCAAGATGGCTATATCGCCCTCTAGAACACCTTGAAGAAGAAACAGCCTCCGTAACCGAACCTGGAATTGTTTCCTACACAGAACCACAAGGACTAGCGTTCACTGAACTCCAAGGAGTATCAGATAGCTTTTCAGAACTCATGAACGAACTAAGCCGAGTACGCGCCGAACTACGTCGGTTCACTATTACAGAACGAAGGCACCGAACTCCCTCCACCTCACAGCTAGCCAAGCTTGACTATTACTTAGCCATTCTCAATAATTCAGTCACCAACCGACTTCAAGCCATCATGAGTCTTTCAGAAATTGGACGCAATACAACAACTCCTGAAGAACAGACTCACGTGTTCAATATGATTCAAACAGAAATCAACGAAATTCATTACCTGTTAAAAAGTGTTCAACTACTTCGACTGATTGATACTCAAGCCCTACCTGAATTCAAGCGACTGGATTTAGTACCAATAATGACCCGCCTCATCAATGATTTACAAGAATTAATTCCAGAATCTGCAAGTCAAATTACTCTGGCCCTACCAGAACAGAAGGCGTTCGTATTAGTGAATGACTATGTTGCCCAAATTTTTCAGCCATTACTTCGGCTCGCCCTTGAACGCGATGTAGGCGGGCCTGCCTCAATTGAAGTGACATTTTCGAAAGTGAAGGAATACGGGAATGATTTCTGGCAGATTGATATCTCACACTCCAAATGGGTTCTCCCCGACATCGAAAAAGTACTCCTCTTTCGAACGGCTCCCGAACAACCCCAAAAAGCGAATCCGAGTTTGCTTCTTGTTCCGGCTCTCGTTGAATATTTCCGTGGTAAATTCCGGGTGAAGAACATCGTCATTGATGATCCCCAATACGGCACCGTACTCCAAGTGCTACTCCCGCAAGCAACCCGTCGACGTCAGAGCCCTTCCAGGGTCCCGGAGGAAAATCCGCAGAGCTGATATTCTTGACGAAAGCAGTAATGGTGATTTCTCCCCAACATTCTCTTCGGCAATCGGTGGAAACGCTCCTTGAACAGGGAGGACACACGGTATGTCCTGGGATAGACAGTTTGGGGCGTTTCCAACACGCAATTGATGCCTCCGAAACCACTCCCAATGTCATCATGGTGGACTATTGGCTGAGTCGGTCACTTA
>JAEOSV010000225.1 GCA_016840185.1 Candidatus Hermodarchaeota archaeon
AGTAAAATTAGATGGAGTGATTCCACTAAGTGTAGACTATAAGAATCCATTAACGCCTGATGATTACTGTAATATGATTGAGTATATGAAAAAGCATGGTTTATGTTATCCTTATGACATCGTGAAAATAAGTTTCAATATTCCTGAAGACATTAAAACAAGGACCATTCTAGATTTTCAAGATACGGGAGTTAATTGGTGGTTGGAATTAGTTAGTGACTGGACTGGAAGTTATGAAAAAATTAAAGACATAATCATGCAGGGTCCCACTCAAATCTGAATTTTCAATCAAAATATTTGGGCTTGGGGTTAATATTTAACAAGCAGGATAGGATTTCTTCGCAATTTGAGTTTCGAGAGAGGTATGAGCAGTGCCAATGAAGATCACAATTGAGTCGGAGAAAGATTGGTTTGGTTCAAGAGCCATAGGTGTAATGCTTGATGGGATGAACCGAGTCTTGCTATGTCAACTGGAAGGTGATGACCTCTGGGTTCTTCCCGGCGGCGGAATAGGCCTGCATGAAACCCTTCAGGAAACCGTTAAAAGAGAACTCTTCGAAGAAGCGAACTTCGAAATCAAGGTCCAACGACTCCTCTGGATACTCGAAAATTTCTTCATCTTCCATGCAAAGAAACACCACGTCCTTGAATTCTTCTTCCTCATAACCCCCAAAGAACCCACAGGAATATGGGAACAAGACGAGTTCGAAGGACAAGAAGATTTCCTTGACGCAGACAATTTCTGGAACCTCCCAGAAGGAAGGACTACGTTAAACTTCAAATGGTTCGACATTTCAAAACTCAACGAAATTAACTTTAAACCCAGCATCCTCATCGAACTCCTCAAAGACATCCCAACACACCCCAAACACGTAGTCTGGGACACCTACGGAAGAACCACCAAAAGCTAATCCATCTTCTTCTAACACGAAATAACTAACAAGAAAAGAAGAAGTGGCGCCCGTTCCGGGATTCGAACCCGAGTCCTAGGAGATCCGCAGACCTATGCGCATCATAGACCGTTGACAGTCCCAGATGATAGACCTGGCTACACTAAACGGGCACAGTGATTTGTGGATTATTTGTGATGATTTAAAGGTTCCTCTGGTGGGAGTGGTCCCGGCGCCCGGATTTGAACCAGGAACCATCTGGTATCTGCGTTGGTTGACACCGGGTCATTGCCATGTGGCTCAGGGTGCGGTGTATACCTACAGCCAGACGCTCTACCAGGTTGAGCTACGCCGGGACTGTGAAAAATAGGTTTGCGTGTGTGGCTTATAAGAGTTTTCAAATGGTTTTAGTGAAAAGTTGGGTGAGGGTGGTGATAATTGCGTTTGCTGCTTGCTGTACGGGTTCAGAGAGGGGTGATGTGAATTCGTCGGTGAGGGGTTGGATGCCGAGGATGAGTATGGTGGTGGTGATGTTGTTTTCGAGGTATTCGATGAAAAATGTGAGAGGGAGTTGATGGGAAGAGAAAGCTACACCGCCAATGGTTTCTTTATCGATGAGTTTAATGGTGCCTGGTTCGGATTGCATGAGGGCTGCATCGATTAGGAGGATGAGGTGGGGGTTGGATTCGATGAGGTGACTCATGAAGTTCTCGGGCACCGTGCTAGCGTTGATGAGTTCGATGTGGGAGGGATTTTGGTTTTGGAGTTGGTCGATGATGTAGGGTCCGATTCCATCATCGGCTTTGAGATCGTTCCCTATTCCTAAGATTGTGATTTTTTCGGCATTGGTGAAGGCTTCTGTAAGTCGTTGCTTCCAGGATATCATCAGGTCTGGGAAACGGGAAGAATGTTATATAGCTTCGCCTCTTGTCGCTTTGCTGGTGGACGATTATGGTGGATGAAAAACCTGATTCCTCGTCTTCAGATGAAGAACGTATGCAGCTTCCTGATGAGCCTATTCCAGCAAAATTTAGCCGTGGAACGGTTGTGGTTGAAGGCGAGTTAGCTTCTGTGTTGTTTGAAGCGGGTTATTATGGTACGTTGAAAAGTAAATCTAAGTTAGTGCTTGAACCAGAAGAAGCTTTATTGTTAGCGCGACGACAACGGATTGTCGTGAGTGAATCCAAAGAGGGAGAGCTTGAGTTTTCGGCATTACTTGAACACTTAGCTGGTGGACGTCCTGGTCTTTGGACGCGATTCCTTGTTTATAGTGATTTGCGGAGTCGGGGCTACGTGGTTCGAACTGGTTATGGGAAAGGATTATTATTTCGTGTGTACCCGCGGGGCGCAAAACTCAACGAGGCGACAGCGAAGTATTTTGTCTGTGCGATTTCAGAGGGATCACCCCTTAATGTGAGGGAACTGGATGCCTTTAGCAAGCAGGCCAAACGAAATCGTAAGAAACTGATGCTAGCGGTGTTAGATCGGCAGGGTGAGACAACTTATTATCTCGTTTCCCCTGCAGATATTGTTGCTGAAAAGTAAGTGTAAATTGGCGGGCCCGCCGAGATTTGAACTCGGGATTTCCAGCTTAGGAGGCTGGTGCCTTCTCCGGGGATACATATATCCAATCCGGCTTGGCCACGGGCCCAGAAAATTACAAGTTTGGTGAGTTGCCGGTGCTTTAAGCATGTTTCGTTTTATCTTTCCAGTAATTTCGCACCTTTCTCTTGACCCACATAGACGACATCCGCTTGGGTGGGAAATAGACCGTTTTCGAGAACACCAGGAACTGCGTTTAGTTTGGCCTCTAGTTTTTTTGGATCTGCAATATTTGGAAAGGAGACATCTAAAATGAAGTTTCCATTGTCGGTGATTAGGGGTCCAGCTTTTCGTTTCGCTTGTCGGAGAATCGGTGAGCCCCCAAGGCGTTGAATCCTATCCATTGAGAGGGCTAGAGATTCAGGAAGGACTTCAACGGGAACTGGCATCCGGGTTCCAAGCTTATCCACAAGTTTGGCACTGTCAACGATAATAACTACTTGGTTAGCGGCTTCAGCGAGAATTTTTTCTCGAAGGAGCGCTGCCCCACCACCCTTAATTAGAGCAAGTTGTGGGTCCACTTCATCAGCACCATCCACAGCACAAGCTAAACTCGTCACAGCACCGAGTGGCACCGTGGTTATTCCAACGTCATGAAGACGCAACTGAGTGGCGTGTGAACTAGGAACTGCTGTGATTGTGATATTCTCAGATGCAATTTGTTCAACAAGCAAATCAATGAATATCTCAACCGTAGATCCAGTGCCTACACCAAGACACATGCCATCAGAAACATGGCTTATCGCAGCTTCAGCAGCAAACCGTTTTTCCTCATCAACCGTCAACGTAAGACACCTGAAAACGCCAATGGATGCATAGCACTCCAACCCGCCAACCCTTAAAGATATCACATAGAAATCAAACTACCCGTAGATAACAGAATTTACACCTAAAAAAATCTGTAAATAGGTCCCCACCATGAGCAAGTTATCTATTTAATGTCAGAGTAACCTTTGAAAGTGTAGAGGGATCCGTTTGCGACGACATATTCTTTTCGGTGTCATCTTGTGCTTAGTCTTTCTGTTCGCCTTTGGCACGCCTCCTCCTTTCTCATCAATGAATAATAACCGTATAGACGCTACGCCCACAGTAATAACCGTAAACCAATTTAGTGTCTCTCGTCTTGACCCTGAGCGAATCGATGGATTTCCCCCAACAAACACACGATCCTTGTTCTTAGGGCCCGTCGTTGGGAACGTCACCCAGAATCCCACCATCGTCGAATACACGGACAGCCCCGTCATCACCTGCGATGTCCTGGCGAATATCAGCAGCATCGATCACGTCAACCTCATCTACCGCTTAGACAACAGCACCTGGACCCCAATCACCATGACCAACACCACCGCCCAGAAATACAACGCCACGATTTCCACCCAACCCTGGCCAAGCTTCGTTGAATACTACGTCAACGCCACCGACACCAGCGGCTTTTACACCATTCAAGTTAACGGGAGCACCTACTACCACTTTACCGTCGTGGATACTACCCATCCTGAGGTGACCATCACTTGGCCTGAAGGCGAAACTTACATCAGTGGCACTGTCGAAATTGAAGTCTCGGCTGGCGATGAGGGCAGTGGAGTTCAAAGCGTGGAAATCTACATCGGAGAGTCTTTTCCAGGCGGCATGGTGCCTGTTGCTAACTACACTAATCCCCCCTACACCTACACGTGGATAACCAGATTCCATTCAAATGGTCTCTATATCCTTCAGGCCACAGCCTATGATGGAGCAGGTAATTATCATGATGATATACAAGGTAATGTTGTTGACAACGTAGAAAACCGCCCTTTCGACCCCTGGCCCCTAATCACCCTCTTCGTGGTGGGCAGTAACATTCTCATCATAGTTGCCGTGTTCACCGTTTACTGGATACATCGCAAACGCAAAGCCCCAGCTTCCTACTAACATACAGGCTCTGAATTCTGAGGCATAAAAGTTCCTAAAAAATGCACGTTATCTTTGGTCTCACATAATCACTGGAACTTCAAACCATTACATTTACTGTGGATATAAAATCCGTTATCCAAAGAAAAAAGAATGGAGCCTCAGCCGGGATTCGAACCCGGGACCCCCACCTTACCAAGGTGGTGCGCTACCATGCTATGCCACTGAGGCGCAGGAATTTAATTGGTGCCGAGGGCGGGCGTTCCGCGAAGCCCAATGGACTTCGGTTCGAACCCGCGATCTCCAGATTTCTCCGGTGCGCCAGTCATCACATTATTCTGACCCTGGGGCAAAGCCCTATGAGTATCGCCCTGTTATTCCAAGAATGGTTACAAGTCTGGCGCTCAACCAGGCTAAGCTACCTCGGCAGCACTAAACCACAGCCCGTACCTTTTAAGCGTTATTCTCACCACACCTTCCATACACCATTTTCTTCTCCCTTTCATCAACACGAAGCAATTTTAAGCCACGAAATAACTTTCACACGCCATCAACTGAGCGGGGGCGTGTCCAAGGGTCAGCGCCCTCTGTGATCAAGCGGCGGGGGTATCTCCCCCAACGGAGACCCCACAGCCAAGCTTGGTCAAAGGCGCAGGACTTAAGATCCTGTCTCGTAGGAGTTCCCGGGTTCGAAGCCCGGCCCCCGCACCACTTACTATTTGGGGCATCCGATTGATGATTCGCCTTCAAGATTGGGGCTATGTTTTAGGAGTTCTGGGTCTCCTTTTTGCCTATGCTCTTCCCTATTTGTTTCCAGTTTTAGTGATCGCCGCTGATATTGCAAACCCCCCACCATTTGATATTCTTCTTCGACCAAACTATCTTTTTTCAATTCCAGGAATTATCCTAATGATTTTTGGAATTTCACTATATTTTCTTGGAAGAAAAAAGAAAAGTTGAAATGGAGCCTCGAGCGGGGATTGAACCCGCGACCAGCAGCTTTCCTGAATGTCTAAGTCGACACTCTACAAGGCTGTCACTCTACCACTGAGCTACCGAGGCACACTCATTCAGGTGAGGAAATACTCCTTTTTGACTGTTGTGGCATATCAAATTGTAATAGCATACTTGTCAATGGAAAGGGTGTTGTTTTGTGTTACGTAAATATTCCGTCACGTACATAAGACCTCGTGGACCCGAGTTCCATCCTGACTGAGGTTCCAATTCAGTTTTTGGGTTTTTAGATATTCTTGGACTGTTTATTATTGAAATGAAAACAGTGGACATTCTTTCTGTTTCACGGACCCTGAACAATGCTCACGTGTGGCATAAAATTCAAAGTGATTTTATCTACACCAAGAAAACCCGTGTGAAGATTCCAGAAATCAGCGAGAAGGTTGCCTATCTTGCAGGAGTGATTACAGGTGATGGGCATCTGACTAGATCAAAAAGAAAAACTGCTGGATATCATTACGTAGTGGGAATTGTGGGTCGTCGTAAATTCACTGAGCAATTGTGTCCCTTGATTAAAGAGATTTTCCATTATACACCAGGGTTTTACAAAGACAAAAGAAAGAAGGACTGTTATTATGTTAATATCTATCCTGTGGCGATTTTTTATTTTTTCATTGAATTGGGGTTTCGTGCTGGAAAGAAAAGGAATCTGAGAGTTCCCTCGTTGATTGCAGAAGATGCTTCGCTCTTCAAGCATTATATGTTCGGATTAATTGATACTGATGGGTATATTGACAAAAAGAGAGTACAGTTGAAGCAGCGTGATAAGAATTTTCTAAAGGAACTCGTGCGCCTCTTGAAGAAGCATTTCGGGATTATTTCAAGGCCTCCGAAGGTCAATTACACAGATGGAAAGCCCTATTATTACATCCGGTTCCCATTCGAAGGATTAACCAACGCATAAGGTATCGGAAGACCTAAATTGGACAAAGGTTTTTCAACCTTCGATATTATCACTATCAGATGCTGGGCCGGTAGTCTAGTTCGGTATGATGCGAGGTTTGGGTTACGGTGACGAGTTGTCACGTGCAAAAGACCTCGTGGTCCCGGGTTCAAATCCCGGCCAGCCCACCATTTTTTCTCATCGAGGTTTTCACAACACTTTTATAGCGGGGGAGAAGTTTGCTGGTTGGCGCGGTCATAGAAGCTGGGTCACACCCGGTCTCGTCAGATCCCGGAAGTTAAGCCGGTTTCGTCGCCCTGAGTACTGATATCCGAGAGGTGTCGGGAAAAGTGTGAACTGCGCCACT
>JAEOSV010000226.1 GCA_016840185.1 Candidatus Hermodarchaeota archaeon
CGGCGAACTTCCTAGCCCATTCGGAATCCGACCATCATCCCAAATATTCAATGAATCCGGACCCAGTTTTTCTCCGATTTTATCCTTTAGTGGGCTCATACCCATCATGATCATTAATGGGTTGGCTGTTTCGGCCAGGCTCCCTAGAACCGATGCGGCAACCGTCGGATGCAAAACAAGGTCGTAGACTCCTGCTTTCCCTTGTTTTCCTCCAACAGCAAGTTGAGCAATCTCACCTGATTCGTTGCCTGCTTTTGTGATGTGTTTTTCAATTTGTCCCAGATTTCGACCCACGGCTACTCCCTGTCCTGAACTTTCGGGTTCTACAAAGCTCCGTAAAGTAATCTGGTAGGTCGATTCCGGATAACTCCCACTGAAGCCCTGTGAGGTTTCCAACACATTGCGGGTTTCATCGAAAAAGAAAGAACCTGCTGTCCGTTTCGCACCAGCCTTCTTTGCGTGGTTCAACGCTGCAGTCACAACATCGGGCGCTTGGTCCGGGAAATCACGAATTCGCTTATCATAAAGTTGGTCTACCTTCGTTGGAGGTTTAATTTCATCCTGTAAACCTGAAAACAGAGGAGTTGGTTGTAGGCTTCGTACAAACTTAGTCAAATGAGAAACTTCAGCATCCACCGTCTTTACAGTTGGATTATAGATTTCAGTTGTCCCAATTCGCCCTTCTATAGCAACGAACACTTCAAGCTTCGTATACTTCCATTGTTTGAAAATATCGATCTCGGAATTACTAATCCGAATCTGATGCTCCAGCACGTCACGGGCGCGAACAACTGCCTGCCCGTCTTTCGACGCCACTTTCAAAGCATGGTCAACAATTCCTTGTATGTCATCATTTTCTGTCACGTTGGGACACCTCCTAAACGAATATTCCGCAATCTCACAGCATCTGGGCCCGCTGTCCAAACTGGCATACCCTGTCCAGGATCCGATTTACCACAGATTGCCTGCCATGCTGCAAATCCTTTCGAACACGCGTCAACCGCCTCAAATAACCCACGAGACGTGATTTCTAATATTGGTCTACGAACAAACGTGTCAGTAATCTCACCGTTCTTAATCAACCGAGCATACGAACCAACGTATTTGGACTGATAACGCCGATCATCGATGTTCCACTCGGTGAACGAATGCATATATATTCCGTGTTTGATATCTCCGATGATTTCATCAAATGTGAACTCACCAGGTGCAATGTAGGTGTTAGCCATTCGGGGAATGGGTTCGCGATCGTAATTTGTAGCACGAGAAGATCCATTAGATTTGATGCCAGCTCGACCAGCTGATAAACGGTCATGAAGCATTTCGTTGGCGATACCTTCCTTAATGAGATATCGGGGGCGAGCTTTGACTCCTTCATCATCGTAGAGGTAATAACCACCACTTTTGGGAAGAGTGGGATCATCGATGATTGTTATGGCGGGGGATCCCACGCGTGTGGTTCCTACATCGATGTCCATCCAGAATGATTCACCCGCGTTCATCCCTTCACGTCCTTGAATTCGGTCTGCTTCTGAGGGGTGCCCACAGTTTTCATGAGCAATGATGCCGGCTACTTCTGGACCGACGACCACGTCAATTGGTTTATCAAAGGAAAGGTGTTCAGCTTTGTCTGCTACTTCCTTGGCATCCTTTGCCTCGTTAAGGAAGGCTTCGATAAATTCGGGTGATTCAAGACCCTCCCAACCACCAGTCGCTCCACGCATTAAGAAACGTTGCTCAGTGCCTTTTTCTCCCTGTGCGGTGAGGAGAGCCAAATATCGATTGAGACTATAATCAGATTCGACTTTAGTGCCCTCATTATTTTCTATGAACTTTTTCTGTGTCTCTAATGCAATAATGAGAACCCGGTAAGGTAGAATTTTGTCTCCATAAGCGTCTTTTAGCGCTTTATCGGCTTCCAATACTCGGTTTAGTTTATCCTCGGAGGCGATATCGGCAAATGGAGTTTTTACCGGAACCTCCCATTTAGTCTGAACGCTAGGTTCCTCTGATAGCACCAGAGGGGTTTTCCGTTTCGATGATTTGGCGAGTTGAATAGCAGTATCCACTGCTCGTTCGATTTCCTTTTTTTCTAATTTTGCCGTAGCAACAAATCCGATACCACCGTTGGCTAGGGCACGAATTCCTATTCCTGCAGTTTCAGTTGAACCTGCTGCGAGTATGTCACCATTTCGTGTGCTATATCCATCCACTACATAATTGACATAACGAAGTTCAATGAATTTTGCTCCTTGTGCAGTGCCATAATCGACACCATGATGCACCAAGTCATGAAATGTCATAAAATCGCATTGAGTAACACATTCGTTCCCTAAAAGGCGTACTCATCTTCGGAATTCTTCTTAATTTTACACAGTGAACTGTCTAAGCGTGGTCGTTTACTTCTCCCAGAAGTACTTACCCTTCTCGTAGATGACAAAATCGCCTGCAAGGATTTTGCCATCCTCTTTCATGTTTTTAATGATGTCTACGTGAACCGCACTTTGGTTAGTCCCTTTACATTCAGGGTAAGCATTCCCCAATGCACAGTGAATTGTGTCCCCAATTTTTTCATCAAAAAGCATGTTCAACGTGTACTGTTGGATACCCCGATTGGTTCCAATTGCCATTTCTCCAAGGTACCGGGCCCCATCATCTGCGTTTAGTGCGGCATCTAATGCGTCATGTCCTTTCTCCGCGGAATGTTTGACGACTTTTCCGTCCTTAAATTCCAATCGGACCCCTTCGACTTCGACTCCCGCATAAAGAAACGGAATGTCAAAATAGATATGCCCCTCAACGGATTTCTCCACGGGACTTGTAAATACCTCTCCGCTGGGCATATTATGTGTGCCTTCAGAAGATACCCATAATCGGTCCTTTGTGGACGCCTTCAAATCCGTATCTTTACCAATGAATTGAACCGTTGAACTTTCTTGGAGCTTATCACGCAACTTGCGCATAAGCTTAGCTTCCTTCCCCCAATCCCGCAACGTTGCCCCATACACAAAATCCTGATAATCTGCGAGACTCATTTTCGCCTCCTGGGCTAGGGCTTGATTGGGGTGAAGCGTCAAACACCATCGCTTCGTCAAGACCTCCTCTGAAATAGGCTTGGTCGTTTTTTGTCGCCGCATAAGGCGTTTCGGATCCACACCAGCATACGCACGAGTATTCCCCGGGGACCGTAACCGAATGAGTACATCCGATGCTTTAATGGCTTCCATCTGGTGCTTTGGAAACAAGTCTATGGCAGCCTCGGTGGCTGCGTCCATATAACCACGACCTATCTCTGAGGAGTCCATAATTGTCATGGTTGCGGCTCCTCGCTCAGCAATTTTTTTCACAACCTCAACAGCAAGAGGGTGAGCATCCAAATCAGCGATGAGATAGACCATCTCACCAGCTTGTACTTTAGTTGAATACTCAACAAGAATTCGCGCATGTTCTTTGATACGTGGATCAGCCATTCACATCAACCTCAGCGGTATGATGTTTAGACAAGGGAAAAGAGGCGTCTTAAAACCATTTGTGTTGTATCCAAGACCAAACATGCGTAAAAGAGGATCCTGCTTAACTTTTGTTGCGGAAGGCTTTTGAGGAATAACTTTTCAATCAAAGCCACTCCGAGGCAACTCTGACCTTTAATCAGATGATTACCTCAAAACAATGAAATGATGAAGGGACTCCACTTGACTGTGGCCATAGTCGGTGTCGGACATACTGATTTTCGCAGTACATCTCCAGATGTGTCCTTCAAAGAGCAAATGTTTGAAGCTGCTGTCAAAGCTTATGCTGATGCAGGTGTCAACGCTCGTGAAGACATAGGAAGTTTTCTCACCGCAGCAGAAGACTACTGGGAAGGATACTCCATCTTCGATGAATTTGTTCCTGACCAACTCGGTGCTGTACTTCGATCCGTGTGTACGATTGGAGGTGACGGTCTGCTCGCACTCGCAAACGGTGCGATGCAGATTGAAACCGGTTTATTTGATGTGGTGGCAATCGAGGCACATAGTAAAGCCTCAGATATGCTAACCTTTGAAGGTATTTTGACTCATGCGTTAGACCCTGTCTATAATCGTGCATTCAACGCCCACCCCTACTTCATCGCGGGGCTTGAAATGCAACGATACTTGCATGAGACCAAAACAACGCGGGAACAATGCGCTGCGGTGGTTGTGAAAAATAAACGCAACGCCATGGATAACCCCTTGGCTGCATTTCCTGCAGATATGACTATTGATGAGGTCATCAATTCCACGATGGTCTCCCACCCCCTCACCCAGCGCGATATCAGTCCACTCGCCGATGGTATGATTGTGATGGTCCTCGCTTCCGAAAAGAAAGCCAAGGAACTGTCCGACCATCCTATTTGGGTTAAAGGACTGGGATGGTGTTCGGATACACCATGGCTCGAAGCCCGTGATTGGAGTGCTGCGGGATACACCAACATTGCACGAGATCGTGCTTACAAGCGTGCCGGAATCAATGATCCTCACAAGGAAATTGACTTTGCTGAAGTGGACGATTACTTTAGCTACAAAGAACTCCAGCATCTTGAAGCACTTCAAATCTGCGAATCCGGTAAAGCTGGGAAACTCGTTGAAGCTGGCGAATTCAATCAAGATGGCGCTTTTCCTGTCAATGTATCAGGAGGACGACTTGGAGCTGGAAACCTCCTTGAGGGCTCGGCTTTACAATCTGTCCTTGAATGCGTCCAACAACTCCGTGGACACGCAGGAAAACGACAAATCAAGAACGCAAAAACCGCACTCGCACAAACTTGGCGAGGTGTTCCAACGGCAAGTGGCTGCGTCGCCATTCTCAGCAACGAACTGTAACCTAGGAGGAAAAAGACATGAATATCAAAAAACGTGTAGCCGTAATCGGCGCAGGAATCACACTCTTTCGCCGACGTCTGAAGGAATCCGGCAAAGAACTGGCTTTCCATGCTTCTAACATGGCTCTCGAATCTGCAGGCATGACCCGTAACGACATCGATAGTGTGGTCATGGGTACTGCCCCCGATGCCTTCGACGGCATCCACATGAAATCAGAAAACCTCCTCGACGGTGCTGGCGCAACCCAAAAACCCTACACCCACGTCTATGTAGGCGGAGGAACAGGTGTTTTCGCACCCATCGGTGGCTGGTGGCACGTCGCCTCCGGCATGCATGACACCTGCCTCGTCGTCTGCGAAGAAAAAATGAGCCCGGTCTTTCCCCACCCACAAACTGCCTTTCGAACAATCTGGGATCCCATAATCTCGCGACCTTTGAATCCAAACTTAGTATGGATCTTTGCGTTGGAAATGCATCGCTACATGAAGGTCCATGGAATTCCAAAAGAGCACATCGCCCAGGTCGCCGTGAAAAATAAGGGGAACGCCCTCGATCATCCCAGCGCACAACTCGCTGCCAAAATCACCGTCGAGGATGTCCTCAACTCCGAAATCATGGTCTACCCAGTGAATCGTCTCGACATTAGCCCGCCCAGTGACGGTGCCGCTGCGCTCATCCTCGCCTCCGAGGATGTAGCCCGAAAATATACAGATGCACCAGTTTGGCTAGATGGTGTTGGCTGGTCGCTTGACAGTGCCTACTGGACCAACCGTGACCTCTACTTCCCACAATACGTTGCCGAGGCCGCAAAAATGGCTTACAAAATGGCTAAAATCAACGATCCACCCAAAGAAGTTAGTTTCGCAGAACCTTACGATCCTTTCACCTACAAAGAGCTGCATCACATTGAAGGGCTCTTACTAGCAGAGAAGGGTCAGGCGCCAAAAATGACCGTTGAAGGTATCACTGCTCGTGATGGTGATCTCCCAATCTGTCCTTCGGGTGGATTACTTGGTGTTGGGAATCCGATTGCTGCCGCTGGGTTGATGAAGTGCTGTGAAGCCTTTTGGCAGCTTCGTGATGAGGCTGGTAAGCGACAGGTCCCCAAGGCAGAAACAGGTGTCTGCCAGGCATGGGGTGATTTGATGCAGGTCGGTACGGTCTGTGTCTTCAAGAGGGATAGCTAAGGAGGGATGGCAATGAGTAAAGATATGAAAGAGCTACCAGGAACTCCGGTCTCTAGGAAAGAATTGAAATCAGGAAATCTCATCACCTTCGAATGGCGTCCGAACGCAAAGTATGCTTGGAGCGCCGGAATTGCCTATGGTCGATTCCTTGATGAACTGAAAGAGGGTCGTATCATTGGGCGTCGGTGTAGTCGCTGTGAGCGAATCATCGTGCCTCCACGGATGTTTTGCGAACATTGCTTTGTTGCCACGAATGAATGGGTGTACTGTAAGGATACAGGAACCATCAACACCTTCTCCTTATCCTACCTTGATGCCGATGCGAATCGCATCAAAGAACCCATTCCGGTTGCAGTAATTGACATCGATGGGGCGAGTCCAGGAGTGGGGCTACTTCACATCCTGGGGAATGTCGATCCAAAGAAAATTGATGTCGGTATGAAAGTGAAAGCTGTCTGGAAACCTCCGAAAGAACGGGAGGGGTCAGTGACAGACATCCTTTACTGGGAACCAATGGAGGACTGAAAACATGTCATTTGATAAAATCCGTGATCCACGCAAAATTCGCCATCAGATAGGCAACATGGAAGCTGACTATATCTACACCGCTGGAGTAGCTGGAGAACGCTTCTATATCGCTTTACGGGATGAAGAAAAGCTCCTAGCAACAAGTTGTGAAAAGTGTAACATCACCTACATGCCTCCACGGTTGTATTGTGACCAGTGTTTCGCTGAACTTTCAAATTTTGCTGAGGTACCCTCAACGGGAGTAATTGAATCCTATACAATCACCTATTTTGACCGTGATGGGGAACCCCTACCCGAACCTGAGATTCTGGCTTTTGTGAAAATCGATAAAACTGACGGTGGGCTCATCCACCGAATCGGTAAAGTCAAACCGGAATCACTAAAAATCGGATCAAAAGTCACTGCGGTATTCGAAGTGAAGACTAAGCGTCAAGGCGCGCTAACCGATATCAAATACTTCAAACCTGCGTAACGAGCAACCCATTGCGGTTGCTCCGCACTTTTCTTTTTTCTGAACTCTTGTTAATGGTGTTTGAGGGTTCTCACCTTGCACAGCTTGGTTTCTGATAGGTGAGGCGATATCGAACTTGAAAAGTCACGTCATCTTCTGACTCAAAATCGACAACCGCGAGGCTAATCGGTGATCGGTCATCCAGTTCGAAAATCAGGTCCTCAAAATAGTCTAATACACCACAAGTTCGACAAAAGGATCCAGTAAATCGAACAAAGACTTCGTTATTGTCAAAACCGATAAACTCAGCAAAAGCCTCAGGACTGCGAAGTCGGTTGAAATTGGAAATCGCTCGTGCAATGGCATCAGGTGGTACGTTCATAAACTACATTCCTATCCGTTCAGGTTTTGAGGGCTTCGGTTTTACCAATTATGACAATGATGTTATTTGTTCTTCGGAATGAGGCTTTGGGAAAGTCCCATTGCCATAACTTCAATGAAGAGGGGGCGTGCTTCTGGTGGGAATACCTCCAATTCTTTGAGAAACCGTTGACTAATTGCCTTCTTCACCGATGCTTGAGATGGCTCGCTCTCCCATGCTTGTTCAACGGTTTCTTTCCATGAATCAAGCGTGGTGAGTGCGCGATTCAAAATTACTGGAATATCATTACCAGTTACTGCACCGAAGTGTGAAAACACAAGGCACGAAGGGTCATATTCCTGCAATTTTTCTATAGAGGTCTTATAAACCTCGAATTTGAAACTCGGTGGAAACGATGTCGGAGTCACCGTGAACTGTTTTGGACCCAGTAATCCTGTCGCATCGCCAGTATACACTGTCCGTGAGGAGGTTTCAAAATAGGCGAGGTGATCGGAGGTGTGTCCGGGAGTTCCAATAACTTCCACTTCGATGCCCTTACCAAGATCAATTCGGTCTCCATGATTGACTTCCAATGTTGAAGCTTCAGGAGAAAGTGGGTGAATCTCCTGAGCATAGGAACCAAACAATTGGCGCGCACCAGCATTCAACCGACTAGGGTCATGAAGCGTTGCAAGCGCGTATTTATGCCCGATAATTGAAACGGTCGGCGTCGCAGAGGCTAGAGGTGTGGCACCTCCACAATGGTCCCCGTGCCGATGCGTCACAAAGACGTACCGAAGGCTTTCTAGAGCAACGGAACGCTCCTCTAAAGCTGCGAGAATCTGTTTGCCACATCGATGGTGTCCCGTTTCGATAATGGCGGTTTCTTGGCCGCGGACAATCAAACAACTGGTGGTATGGTGAAAATCCCATCCTTGGACATCAATCAATTCAATGTGGGATGTCAGTTTTTGAGGTTGCATAATAAAGGGCATAATACTCACAGCCTGCGCGTTGGTCACTTATCTTGAAGCTAGAAAAGGCTTTTTGCTATTCACACCCCTGAACATCATATTCTCTCCTCCCAAGTAATTGACGAAATGAGGGATAACCAAGTGGAAGCTACACCCCAACGAATCACCCGCCACACCTATTGTATTGGCGGACCAAATATCACCGATCCCGACGATTGCTTCGTCTACCTCGTCGACTTAGATGGGCATCTCATTCTAATTGATGCAGGAATCGGACGAAGCACGGATCGCCTACTCGACAATATGGCAAAGTTAAGTTTGGATCCCAACAAGATTGAATTGCTAATTCTGACTCACGAACATGTGGATCACATCGGCGGGGCCATGCCGCTTCAATCGCGATTGAAATTCAAAATAGCAGCGCATGAGAATGCCGTTCAAACAATCAGCAAAGGCGATCCTGTTGCAACTGCTGCCAATTATTACCGAATGAAGCTTCCTCCTACTCCTGTAGATGTAACCCTATCTAAGGATGCAGGGGTAATCCCGGTTGGTAATGAGGCTCTGCGGTTTCTTCATACTCCTGGACATACACCTGGAAGCATCGTGTTGTATTATTCTGACGGAGAACGCCGTGTACTCTTCGGTCAAGATCTTCATGGTCCCTTTAATGAAGCTTGGGGCAGCGATATTGGGAAATGGCGGACTTCCATGAATCTGGTCTTAGCCTTGGAAGCGGACATTCTCTGTGAAGGACACTACGGGGTTTACCATGGGAAATCTGCAGTGCGTCAATTCGTTTTCGGACTTTTGGAACAAACCACTTAATCCCTCATTTCAGTAGTATCCAGGTGTTCTGTTTGTCGACGTCGACTGAGATAGTCAACCGCCCAAAGCAAAACCCCGATAACAAGGAGTATTCCACCGATGAGGAGAAGATTCCAAGGATTGGAAAAGAAGATACAAGATTGGATAGTTAACTCGAGGTACTGTACGAATTCAAGGGGAAATATCACAAATTGTTGAATTAGGATGTTTACTCCCTCTAGTCCTAGAGCGCCAATTGTAACACCATTCATTAGATGGATGAATCCGATCACAATTAGAAGGCGACCGAGGGAAGAAACAATTCTGATCTCTAACGCTTTGTAACTGATTATCAGGATAACCACAGCTTGCCAGCAAAGAAGAACCAAAAATAATGCGCTTACTGCAATCCAGAACACCGGATTTACCACGAGAAGAAGGACGAAGAAAGAAAAACCGAATACACTGCCCAATGCGAGTAGCAATCCTATCAAGATAATCGTCGGACCAAGGGCTGCGACAATGAATGAACCTTTTTCATTAATGCGGGTCGATACAAAAAACACGAGTAGCATCACAACGACAAACAGGAGAAATTGAAAGACACCCAATAAAAGAAGGGGCGCCATGAAATATGTCGCCGTGCCAATTCCAAGAAGGGTTATTGAAAATAACCATGCTAGGATAGGAAATCCCTGGCGAAGAAAATCGCTTTCAACTTCGTGGGACCGCCATGGAGATACTGTTGCCAGCCACAAGAGACGTGTGGCTGATTTTCCAGGGTACTCTCGCATCCGCTGTTGGACCAATCCGAATCCAAGGATGAATACGACGAGGAGGGCTAACAGTAAGCCCCGGGCCACCCATACAAATAGTGTGTCCATTACCACCACTAACTAGCTCTGACCCATGTCTCCTAATTGGTTCTCTCAATTATCGTCGCTGTTCCAAGGCCTAAACCGCAACAAAACGTTGCCAGTCCGTATTTGCCCTTGTTATGCTCTAACACATTGAGCAGGGTGGTGATTACTCGGGCACCCGAAGCGCCAAGGGGATGTCCTAAGGCAATGGATCCACCATGGGCATTCAAACGAGGATCAGCAAGAGGATCGAAGCCAAGTTTCTTGCCTGCCGCAATTACGACACTGGCAAATGCTTCGTTCACTTCAATGGCATCCAAGTCATCAATGGTGAGGTTGGCACGTTCCAAGCACGGTGGTGTGGCAAAAATCGGACCTTCAAGGCAGACGACAGGCTCGGTACCAACTACCGCTTGGGATTTCACAATTGCACGCGATTTCAGTCCATGCTCATCTGCTTTTTCTCGTGACATCAACATAACTGCTGCTGCGCCGTCATTGATGGGACAGCTATTTCCGGCTGTTATTACTCCACCAAATAGGGGTGGAAGTTTTGCTAGCTTTTCCAAGGAGGTGGTTGGACGCGGGCTTTCATCCTTTTCGATGGTTACCCAGCTGTTGTCCTCTTGGCGTGCTGGGGTTGGAACAACTTCGTTTTTGAATTTCCCTGCTTCCCATGCAACAACGGCTTTTTGGTGACTCCACAAAGCGAACTTGTCAAGGTCCTCTCGGGGAATCTCATATTTTTCCGCCATTCGTTCGGCACTCATCGGCATCGGAATGAATTGGTATTTCTTGAGCAACTCAGGGTTGAAGGCTGCCCATCCTTCTCCAAAGTCTGCTCCTATCGGGAGCCAAGACATGTGTTCCAC
>JAEOSV010000227.1 GCA_016840185.1 Candidatus Hermodarchaeota archaeon
CTATCTGGAGGCGAACAACAACGCGTAGCAATTGCCGCGGTTCTTGCTTTACAACCGGATATTTTGGTATTAGATGAGCCCACCGCGAATCTCGATCCCCTCTCAGCCTTTGAAATTCTTCAACTCATCGCAAAGCTGAACCAAGAAATGCAACTAACCGTCTTGCTTATTGAACACCGATTAGAGCTAGTTCTCCCTCATATCCAAGAACTCCTTGTCCTCGACAATGGTAGACTTGTTGTCAAAGGATCACCTGGTGAAGTGTTCAGCAATCCTTTAGTTTCCCAAATTGGGGTTGCTGTGCCAAGGATGATTCAGTTATTAAAACAGGTGGAAAATTCGAGGATTCAATCAACCACCCCACTTTCCGTGAATGAAGCCGTAGACGCGATTCTCAAGGAGGTGCGGCGTTGATTCTTTTTGATGGCGTTGGGTTTGAATATGAGCCAGATCGCCCGGTCCTCCGCAATATCAACTTGGAATTAGCATCGGGGCAGGTCATTGGGTTGATGGGTGAAAATGGTGCGGGTAAAACAACCCTTGTAAAACAAATCAACGGACTGCTTAAGCCAACCACTGGTGCCGTCTATGTTGATGGGGTTGACACACGCGACACCTCAACAGCTCAGCTTGCCAAGAAAGTGGGGTTTGTATTTCAAAACGCCGACCATCAACTGTTTGCCGACACATTACAAACGGAGGTCGCTTTTGCACTACGGAATCTCGGCTTTTCCAAAGAAGAAATCGATGATCGGGTAACCCGTTATTTGGAATTATTTGAACTCACCAGATATGAAGACCAATCACCGTTCTTACTCAGTGGCGGCGAACGGAAACGGTTAGCGTTGGCCTCTGTGCTCTGTGTTGAACCAAGTGTCCTCATCCTGGATGAACCCACCCAAGCTCAAGACGCCCTGCAGAAAGAAAAGCTCTTGAAGTTCATCGATACGTTTCGAGGCCCGAATCATATTCTGTTGCTTGTGACTCATGACGTGGAATTTGCCATTAGAGCGGTGGACCGTCTCCTCATACTTTCCCAGGGACAACTAATTGCTGACGGGTCTCCCCACCACATTCTAAGTAATCCCCTCATTTTAGATCGGGCACGACTGTTACCCCCTCAACTAACCCAGTTAGCCCATCAACTCGCTGAACAGGTACCCCAATTCCCCACGGATGTAGCCACAATCGCAGAAGCCGTGGATGCAGTAAATCAACTAATTCGGAGGCGGAGGTGAACTTAGCATGGCAGCAATCTTTGAGGCATTTCGGTTCAAACAAAAAGATACCTTCATGCACAGCCTCGACCCTCGAACCACGTTCTTCATGGCCCTAAGTTTCTCCATAATCGGCATGCTCTTTCTCCAAATTATTCCCCTCCTCCTCATATTGCTCTCCATGCTCCCCTTCATTCTCCTCGCCCGGTCAGCCCGACAATGGTTCAAAAGCCTACAAGGTCTTGCCTATCTGGCAGGCTTTATCCTAATCATTAATTCCTTCTTCATTTCCTTCTCCTTTGCCGTAGCCACCGTCCTCCGGCTAGTCGTGCTCATGACTGCTTTTTCCCTCTTCTTCCTCACGGTCCATCCAGACGATTTTGCCCTCGCCTTAATCAAAATGCGCATTCCCTATGAGTTCGCCTTTGCTTTTTCCATGGCAGTGCGTTATGTCCCCACCATTGCCACGGAAACTGAAACGATTCGTGATGCCCAAATGTCCCGTGGTCTCGAATTGGAACGGGGGAATGTCTTCCAGAAAGTTCGAAACTACATCCCTATCCTTATCCCCATCATTGTCAGTTCAATTCGCCGTGCCCTCCAAGTCGCTGAGAGTTTGGAATCTCGTGCTTTTGGCTCCACGGCTCAACGAACCAGCCTTTATGAGCTCAAGCTCCGGAAACGCGACTATGGAATGATGATCTTAACGACACTTGCTCTAATCTTTGTTCTATACATTGCGTTCGTCATACGAATCCAGTTTCCCTATCTTCTACCAGATTGGTTTTTCTGGAGTTTACCCTTCTAGATAATGAATCGAAATACAAACAAGGTGAACCCCGTAAATGGCTCCTCTAATCCTGCAGGAAATGCTCATCGGACCCAACACCCATCACGTAGGCATTTTTGGATGCACGCGGTCTACTTCTCTGCAACCTGAAGAAATCATTGACATTTCCCAACAACTAACTGCAAAAACTAACATTACGCTGCTTTTGGTTGACGCTGACCTCATAGCCGGGACTGATCATTTGCTGTTTGCTACAATTCATGCCTTCACCGCGTTTTTCAAGAAGACTAATCGTGCGTCAACTCAAGAGATGGAAATTCTTCGCTTCGCCGCTGGACAGCGTCAAATATCCCAAGCAATTACTCTCCTTGGTGCTTCAGAATCGACTCAACGGTTTGGCGGAGTTTTAGCTAATTCAACCCCAGCAACCCTAGAGACAACTTATCTCAAGTTCCTGAAATTAGCACATGCCTCTGATGATGCTACCGTTCTCGAATTGAACACACAAGAGAAAGCACAGGCAATTCAAGCTGCGTTTAAAATTTCTGATGATGAACTCAACGCCATCTCTCCCTCAAACAAACCACAGGATCTAATACATTCTTTACAGAAGTTGGTTTACGACCGCTGTGCTCTTCTCGCGATATCGCGTTAGGGTCGACGAAGAGTTACAATTTCGTCATCACGTAATAATGCAAGACCAGTTACAGGTCCTAAAATCTCTGCTGCGACTATCCAATCATACTCTTCCAAATCGACTTTTCCTGGAAATTGAATAGCGATTTCGTGGAGGAGTTTATCTCGGTCCAAGTCGGTATCCCGACGATTGAGATTAACCCGGAACTTGTCCGTCTTTGCCATGCGGTTAGCCAATTTTTTGCTGCCTTTACGAATAGCATCTACCGTGCTATCAACAACCAAATCAATAGGATGAATCTTCAATAAATCGCGGACAACCCAAGGCATTTTCTTCACAAGTTGACCGAAGCGGGTGACAAAAGCATGCGAATCACCTTCAAGCTTTGCCACCACGAGGCATGTTATCCCCGTGAGTTTGCACCACTCGATGGAGTCAAGGTCAGGGTCTTCGTCGATGATTCGTCGGAGTTCCTGACAACTTTCTGCCTCTTGGAAACGTCGACATGATAACAATAAATTGAATTCATCATTGACTGACAGCATACGGCTCAAGGGTGCACGCTTCCTTTTTTAAGTCTTCAGGAACCGTGCACCGTAAGAAACTCACCTAGCTTAGGTTCCTATCTTCAGCCAGTCTTCGATGTCAGATTGGGCGATAGCACCTTCACGAATGATTTGGGGTGGGTCGATGATGAAATTCACAATGGTGGAATCTGCTGAATGGTGCGTAGGTCCTGCATCCAAGATATAATCCACTTGGTCTCCCAGTTGGGCGGCTGCGGCATCTGCGGATCGTGGACTGGGCGTGTTTGACTTATTTGCACTCGTTCCGATAATTGGATGCCCAATAGCATGAATTACTTCCAGTGTCACCGGGTGATTGGGAATTCGAACTGCAAGTGATTCATCAGGTCCCACAATCCCTGAGGGAAACTCGTGACAAGCTGGTACAATGATCGTTACCGCTCCTGGCCAATACTGTGCAATGAACGCTTTAACTAAGGGGCTTAGGATGACGAGGTTCTGTATTTGGGCTAGGTTTGCTGCCAGAAGTGGCATCCCCAGCTTTTTCGTGCGTTGTTTCACGGTAAGAATTCGGTGCACGACTTTCTCGTCAAAGGGATTTCCAGTTAGCCCATAAGCCGTATCGGTGGGAAGAACCACAAGTTGTCCTTTTTTAATACTGGCTGCAACCTCTTGAATCACCTGAAAATCCAAGTTTTTTGCATCGATGGTTTGACGCCTAGTCATTTTTCAGTTGGCACCACTAATGTAGAAGACATTCTAGCCTAAAACCTGTTCGAGGCACAACCGTTGCAAGCAATTATCCTCGCCAGTGGACGCGGAGCACGATTCCAACCCCTTACCGACGCCATTCCCAAACCTTGCATCCCTTTGTCTAATCGACCAATCCTTGAACATCTGTTAGAGACTTTGGCTACGGTGGGTTGTAATGAGCTTTTTGTAACAGTCGGGTATGCTGGTGAACAACTCTTTGATTATTTGACCTCCATTCAGATTTCTTCAGCAATAACACCAGTGGAAGCGCGAAATTGGAAACACGGTCCTCTTGCCTCATTTCAAGCCGCACTTCCCCATCTTTCCCCCCACGAACCCTTTGTCTTAGTACCCGGTGACCTCTACATTTCCACAGATAATCTGCGCCTCCTCCTCTCCAGTTCTGTTGAAATGGCGTTACTCTACGATTCTACGAAACAACAACCGGGAACCCTCATACAGATGAACTCCTCCCAAGGAATTCGCGAACTCGTTCAATCTTCAACCTTTCTTCAAGATTATTTCACGAGTGTGCCCGCCCTTCGTGCTACACCCGAATTCTCTGCATTTGGTCTCAAAGCTAGCCCGGATACGCAGTCTACGGTGTTTACACTCTTGCGTCATTGGCTAACGCAGGGAGGCACCCTTCAAGGAATACCCACGAAGGATAAAGAATGGTGTGACATTGATACACCTCGACAACTTGTTACGCTGAATCACCATCTGCTAACCAACAAATGGCCCCTCGATCCCCTCCCACCTGGCAAATACCTCCCTCCCGGTGAAACCCTAAAAGGACCTGAACAAAGTGAGGTTCTTTCGATTGGAAACCAAACACAGATTCATGGACCTGTGCTGTTAGGAAACCACGTTAAGGTGGGAGAGAATTGCGTCATACGTGACGGAACGACCCTTGGGAACTTGACCGTCGTGCAAGATAATTCCGAG
>JAEOSV010000228.1 GCA_016840185.1 Candidatus Hermodarchaeota archaeon
AATGAATTGCAATCCAAAGATTTCTTGTTCAATAACCGAGGAAGGAACTTTAATGTCAACGAGGTTTAAGGCATTGAGCGAGCGAACTGAAATCGCTCCGCCACAGGGTTTACTACGAGGAAATTGTACTTTATCAACTAATAGGGTATGAAGTCCCGCTCTAGCACATTTGTATGCTGTGATGGAACCAGCTGGTCCAGCTCCGACGACGATTACGTCGTACACTCTCAGAAACCCCACGGTAGTCAATTATGTATGATGAGCATGTTTCTTCTGAAAAATTCTTTCATTCTAAACTTTCATGATTTGATTGGCGGTAAAACATTTGCATACCCAGTTATGACTTCGAGTCCGTCTTGGTTAATGACTGTGAATCCAAGCCGTAATAGATTCTTTTCTGGAACTTTTTCCTTTGCTTCCACAATGGCTGTGATTTCATCGTCTGGATATACAGGAGCTGTGAAATTAACCTTCATATTATATGCCAGTGTTCCTAATCCCGGCAATTGCATTCCAATTACCCGTGCAACCAGGGCTCCACCAACGGGACCATGTGCAATGCGGCGCCCAAACATCGTTGAAGCCGCGTAGTCATCATCCATATGTAAGGGATTATAGTCACCAGACATCTTGGCATACCATTCGATATGGTCGTTGGTGACTTTCATCGATCCTTCTGCTTTTTCACCGATGTGAATTTCATCCAAGCTTTTCCCCAGCGTGAACGATGATTTAGGAGTCTTAGAAGGCTCTCTGACAGTAGTTGACTTGACGGATACTCCTTTGAGAATTTCGGGAGTAAATCGGAACATTCGGGCAAATTTCATGAGTAGATCCATATTATCTGTATCAATGGTAATTTTCTTCGTCATCATCGCTTGCATTGCATCTAGCTGACCAAAAAGAATGCGCCGCCAGGTCGCTGAATCAGATTTCACGGTCATCATGGGCGTTTTGATTTGTTTTTGTCTAATACTGCACTTTTGGTCCTTAATGGAAAGTAACCAGGGATCTTCATCAGTAAATTGAAATTGGATTTTGGCGGAAACGCCTTCTGCACGGTCTGGACGAAATCCATTGGGAATCGCAGACATTAGTGTTTTGAAGTCCAGTGTTTCTATGTCCGTTGGAATAACTTCGTGGGCTTTCCCTCGTTTCTGTTCGATGAAGACCTCCCGTTGTATTAGAAACCGCATTATTTCAGAAGTGCCACCGCCAATAGTTCCGAGACGGGCATCACGATAATATTGTTCCAGCGGAAAATAGTCTTTGACATATCCGGCGCCGCCACAGATCTGGATTGCGAGGTCACAGACTTCGACCGCGGCCTCGGTTGCATGAAGCTTAGCCATTGTGGCTTCTTTTGTACAGGGTATCCCTTTGTCCACCATTCGACCCGCAGACACGGTTAATAGTCGCGCCGCTCGCATTTTCAAAGCCATATCCGCCACTTTGAATGATACTCCTTCGAATCGAGAGATGGGTTGATCAAACTGAATACGTTGTTGAGCGTAGTCCACTGCAATCGCAAAAGGCGTCCGCATACAACCTAGCGCTTCGGCAGCAATACCAACTCGCTCTGAATCTAATTCATCCATCAGAATAAGAAATCCTTGATTGATTTTCCCAAGGAGGTTCTCTTTAGGAAGCCTCATGTTTTCAAATTTGATATGAGAAACAGAAACCCCATTTCGACCCATTAACATGAAATCTCGTTCAACGCTGAATCCCTTCCAAGCGGTTTCTACAATGAAAGCAGACATCCCACTTTTGCTATCCATCTTCGGGTCGGTTATGGCAAAAACGACGATTTGATCGGCGATACTCCCATTGGATATGTAACGTTTCTCTCCATTTAGAACCCAACATTGATCCTTTTCGTTCCATTCAGCTTTAGTTTCCATTCCAGCTGTGTCACTGCCCACCGCTGGCTCGGTGATTGCGAGCGCACCGATTTTTTCTCCTTTCGCCAGAGGAACGAGGTATTTCTTTTTCTGCGCTTCAGTGCCAAACCGAAGAATGGGAATCGCACTGAGTGTACAGCTAGCACCAAACATCATCGTAGCAGAGGGAGATACCGCGGAAATTTCTTCACCAGCAATTAGCTGATACATGAAAGGTTTGTTGGATCCACCGTATTCTTCAGGGATTAACAGACCAGAGAGACCTGCGTCGGCGAGTTTTTTAAAGAATTGACGATAATCAAATTTTTGCTCTTCAATTTGGGAGCGCATAGGTTCGATCTCGCGCTTAACAAACTCACGTGCCTGCTGGCGAAATGCTATTTCATCTGGTGTGTAAAGAAGTTCATAATCGTTAATTTGGGTCATGGAATAGTATCCCATCCGTGGAATTAGTGAAGGGATTTGGTGACTATTAGAGTTAATCTTGTTCTACGATTTTGTTGAAGTGATACGGATAAGAGTAATGAAAACCCCGAGATTCATTATTCCCTGTACGGTTCGATTGAATTCGGCAAGGTATGATTGTATGCGATTCTTTGGACATCTCATCAAAGGCGAGATTTCGTCTCCTGAAACGGGACAAGTTAGTCGTTTTCCTAATATGAATAAGATGGTTGGGGAACCGAGGGTTCTGTTTGCAATGGCCTTAGAAGGTCAAAGTTCAGTGAGTCGATTTGCTGCACGATATTTTAGTGGAAGATTACCTGAAAGAACACCAGAGGTTCGGATGCTTAAGGACTATATTCGTGTTCATGGGTATCCTAAAGCTACCAAAGATGAGATTCGTGAAGCCCTTTTTGCCGAATTTGCGGTTGGAGGCGTGAAGGAGGCAGCTATTGCCTGTGAAGAAGCGGCAAGTATTCGTCATTTGATGCACCGAGAGTTATTTGCTAAGGGTAAAGGGCTGACTTTGAAACAAAGGATGGAAAGCCTCCTTCCGCTTGGGGAGGCCATGTGGAAACACTATGATGCGTTTAAGATCATTGCGATTGCTGAGGGTACACCTGTCAAACTGTTTGACTGGCAAACCACCAAAGCTTTTGATACACTTTGTCAAGAAAAAGCTGAGTTCATCACTGATAGATTACAACCGAAAGATATCCCTTGCTCCACTGAGGGTGAGCGCACGGTGTTAACACGCTATCCGTTTGGTGCAGTGGGTATTTTTCCACCATATAATGCAGCGTTGGGTTTAGGATTCACTGCAATTCTGAGTTCATATTATGCAGGAAATGCTAATGTTACACGGACACCCGCGCGGATGCCCCTCACCAATATGGAACTAGCCTATGTTCTCCGCAACGTCATGGAGTCTCTAGACTTTCCAACAAGTGCTTTTCAGGCAGTTATTGGACCTGCCCGACCAATTGCCCAATATATGGTCAACGAAGCACCCCTCAATGCCATGGTTTACTATGGAGACTCACAAGTTGGTTTACAGTTAATGGCACAATCCATCAAGCGTGGTATGCATTTCGTGCCAGAGTTGGCAGGTAGCGGGGCCAGCTTAGTTTGGAAAGATGTGGACATTCAAAAAACAGCAGCCTTTGTCTCCCATGCAAGATTCTTTGGGTCCGGCCAAATTTGTCTAGCAGCCAAGCGATTGTTTCTCCATGAAGCCATCTATGATGAATTCATAGATGCACTCGTTGAAGAGAGTCAAGCCCTAAAGGTGGGATTTCCTGAAAATCCAGACACGGATTTACCAATCATGGGGAGTCGAGCATTGTACCAAGTTATCGACATGACATATGAAGCGTTGAAGAAAGGCGCAAAATTAGTTTGCGGAGGATATCGAATCAATGTCCATGGTGACTGTGATGATGCCGGTTTATTTTACAAGCCGACTGTGCTCCGAGATGTCCCCCTTGATTGCCGAATGTGGTACCAAGAAACTTTTGGACCGGTCCTTCCCATCATGAAAATTCGGTCCTTTGAGCAAGCCATTACGCAAGCTAATAACACCCCATATGGGATTCGAACTTCAGTGTATAGTGAGGATCCCGAAATCTGGCAACGATTTTTTGATGAAATTGAAGCTCCGGGGGTCGCAATCAATACAGACCATTTGCATTTTGATACGTTTTATCCACATCTTGGTGGTATTAAAA
>JAEOSV010000229.1 GCA_016840185.1 Candidatus Hermodarchaeota archaeon
TGGAATTCCCTGGCTCATCGGATTAACATTCTTTTGGCTGATTTCCTACTTTATTCCTGAAGAGCCTCGATCGGTGTATCTGAAACAACTCCTTCTCATTGCTCTTCTCCTCTCCTTAGTGGCAAATATCTTTTTTTCACGAGGAATCTACAAATACTATCTTATTGCCCTGATTCCCTTCCTCATTCTTTTTGGAGCAATACTCCGTGGTCCATTAATCCCAACTCAAATAGACAGTTGTCCAGTTCAACCTTATGGAACCAAATATTTGGCATATTTGCCGTTTTGGGTGACAGACGTCATCCATCGATTTCAAACTCTCAGTATGAGGATTGTTAACAACATTGCTACTTGGTGGTTTGTGCTTGTAGGACTCGCCAGTATTAGCATCTATGCAGTTCATCGACATTCCACCCACGTAATCCTCCTTGCACTTTTCGTCCTGCTGCTCATCTATGGTTCTTATCAGTATGTCTGGAAATGGCGAAAAAGACGACAAGCCGCAACTGCGAATGAACCCGAATCCAAAGAAGGTTCCAGTTAAACTCTTTTGTCCTCGGTTGGAAGGTGGGCTCCACACCGGGGACAATAAGTTTCAAAGGGTTCAAGTAATTGTTTACCACATTGGGGGCAATATTGGGAACCCATTTGAACTGGATGTTGACTAATGGGGGGTTTCTCGTCCTGTCCTTGTAATCCCCAACAAAACAGCGGGGGAAGAAAGAGGAAGATGAGGAGAGGGAAACCGGGGATGATGAAAAATAGGAAGATCATGAGAGCCGTGAGAAGAATGCTGATGATGCTTATTATTGCCAAACGATTCATGGGTGGTCCCTTTGGTTAGAGTTGTTCAGGGAGATCCTCAGCTTGTTCGGAGATTCGATTAACAATGTAACGGCTTTTGCGGATGGCGACTTTAGCACTAAAATCGGCGTAATGGATTTCTTCTCTGGTAAGGGGAGTTTTCCGTTTGGCCTTCATTTCGTCCCTTACGACTTCGAAATAGTGTAAGGTTTCGCGAATCGCACTTAGGGCTTCAGTAGTTGCACCGATAACGAGTTGGGCGAGTTCCTTTGCTGGAGGGATTCCAGAAACTGCCGTCAGTTTGTCTCGGACTTCAACAAAGTAGGCTTTGACTTCGGTTAATACGGTGCGAAGATGCTCGGCCGCTTCAAGAATAGGCAGTAATCCCTCGGGCGTCAGGATTTTTTCAATATTAGTGACTTCCATTTCAAACTGGTCAAGGACGATTTCGAGGCGATCCTGCAATTGAAGGGCTTGATCATGGCTCATACTAGACACTTCTCATTACGAGGACTTAACCTTCTCGATATCGATGAGGTTTTGCTCTTTTAGAAGTTTGGTGAAACGATCGACAGTATCGATGTTCGCGACATCGCCAAATTGGGCTTCGAGGGCAGAGACGATTTCATAGAGGGTGCGGTGACCATCCATGAAATTGGTCAATTCGATGAGGACCTCAACAAAGAAGGGTTGATTCTTCTGTTGAATGCGGAGCCATTCAGTATCCTCAGGCTTTGTGTGCCGAAGGAGTTCAGCGAAATAGATTGGTCCTTGGAATTTCCGGCGAGGACATAGGGTTTTTGCCACCCGTTCTTTCTTTCGCAGGACTAACCGTTTGAGAGGAGCATATCCAATGGACCGAGAGAGAAGATCCTCAACCTGCCGAAGTTTTCGGACTTCTTCTTGGCGTTCTTGAACCAAGTCTTCAAGCATTAAATCAATGAAGTTATGGAGCTCTGAATCGTGGGGGCTGAGAACTTTGACACTTTGAAGTGCGACACTCTCTCTTCGAGTAACTTGTCGGATACTTTCCATGGCTTTGCGAAGGGTTCGTGCAAGTAATGCTCCTCTTTCGCTTTTAGCGATGGCTTGAATGGCTTCCTGAACGTATTGTTGGGTGGTTTGGGTGATGCGGGTGTGGGCGTTAGCGTGGACTTGGGTCGCGAGAAATAGGGCATCATCGGATTCCGCATAGGCTTGAGTCAGAATGGTCATGAGAACAGCATAGCCCACGCGTTTCATTTGGCTCGTATCAATCTTGTCGATGCTATCTAGGTTACTGTGATAGAAGGCATCGGGCCAATGGTTTAACATGGGGCAGGGGACATTGAAAGTAGAGTCATTGAATAAAGTGTGGTCGCTGCGCCAATCAAACTTTTCCACTTTGAAATGGAAGGGAAGATGGCTGCCATCAGGAGAGATCAACCGCGATTCTTTGGCAGCATCGGCGAGGTGATATTCAAGCAGGTCGTTAACGAAGCTAGGTAGAGAATCGGGAGTGCGATGCAGGTTCAATGAGCCGCCAACAATTGTTGGATTCGCTCCAACCATGTCACAATTGATGGCACTGATCATTCGTGGAGTTAATTCGGGATGGGCATGGAGAAACGCAATTGTCCCAAAGAATTCGGGGACCCACATGAACCGAATAGTTCGTAGAGGTGCCGGAAGTTTGCCTTCCTTTATGAGCGTCGTGATGACGCGAGCGATTTCCATTAAGAGGGCACTGCCACTGGCATTATCGTTGGCTCCAGGCCGCGGATGACAGAGATGGGCAATGAGCAAGATTTCTTCTCGGAGAAATTCGGTGCCCTCAATGACTGCTGTTAGGACTCGTTGTTCGCCTTTGTAGAGTTCTGCATCAACCTTGGCGTGAACCAGTACTTCTGGCTCTGTTTCTATCAAATGACGAAGTCGGGAACCAACTTGACCGGAAACGGCAAAGGCAAATCCGACTTTGTTTTTTTCCTCTGCGTTGGGCCATATTCCGAGATAGGGGACGAGGTTGGGGTGTTTAGAGCGTCGCTCTAAGGGAGGAAAATGAATCGTACCAAGGGCTCCACGTTTGTAGACGGCTTCCTGTTGGACATGTTGGGCTCTTCCGGAGGTTAAGACAATTTTACCTTTCACATCGATTCGTCGGTAATCTTTCTCAAACGATCCATCTTCAAGATAGACGAGTGGGGCAACGACATCTGCTGATTGGCTGTGGGCAACAATACTCACCGGAGTTTCACTAAAGCGAGCGAGAAGTTCTTGGTGTGGGCTTACAAGGTGAAGTTCACCATCTGCCACTCGCCATCCGAGGGGGGCGGTCCATTGCCAGGTTTGAGTTTTTCCATCTGCAGGATACACTTCAACGTCGGTTCGGATACCGGGAAATTTGTCGATTACCTCTTTGACATAATATATCGCATCATGAAATCCAGGTGAAGCTTGTATCCGATGGAATCGAATGATTTCTGAAACATAATCCTTAGCCATCGTTCCCGAAAGCTCCTCTAAGATAACGTCTCGAAATTTTGTGTGAAACACTGTTCAAAGTCCTCCAATGGACGCTGTGTTCGCTAAACCTACAAAAACCTAGCCTTTCCGTGTCACCCGAATCCGCATCTTCCTGTCTCAACGTGCTCTCCAATTTGAGAACTCATATTTCAACCTAAATTATCCGCAAAGGCGTTTTGAAGTCGTGTTGAACCGACGCCATCTTTAAAAGTTATTGAGGTCATGGAGAAAATAAGAAGGTGAGGGTACTGTCCGTACACCTACAAGTCTATGATGTCGTTGAAACCGGGGAACTTATGGAACTCACAATTCCTGGCAAGCTTCAAACAGAGCTAAACGCAGATCGCGTTCTCATTATAGTTGATGACGATGACCGCAAAATTTGGCTATGGAAAGGAGCGGAAGCGGGCGTTCGTAAGAAATTCATAGCAGCACGACAGGGACAGGCTGTTCGCAGCCAACGTGGTTTAGTCTACAAAGTCTTATCCATTGATGGGGGCGAAGAACCCGATGCATTTCTATCTCTCCTCGGAGTCAAGCCCAAAACTACTGAACCCAAGAAAGAAGTTGCTGTCTCAATTGATATGCCTGATAAAACCATTGAAATCACCCCGGATGAACCTCCACCTAAACCAAAACCTAAACCCAAGGCCAAACCTAAACCCATAGCAGCTCCGAAACCTGAGCCCAAACCGGTCAAGATGCCTGTAGCATCAACTCAACTCGGTACCGAATATAATGGAGCCGAACAACAATGGCCTCAACGTCCCACAATGACTGGCGCGGTTCCGGCTCCTGCTCAAGATGACATTGTAGGGCGTGTTGCGAATACAACTCCTCCCCAAGGATATAGTCGGGAGCTTGTCATAATTGGGCAAGAAGTATTTACTAGTGTTGACCGAACGGTGACCTTCCTTGGGAAATCACAGACATCTTCCCAGTTAGAACGAACCCGAACGCTTCCCGATGGTCCCTTCTTTGGAGGGGATTATACTCCTCGCATTCTTGTCGAGGATGGCCGGGTACTAGCCACCGAGTTTCTCAAGAAAAGTGAAAATGACTCACATGGTCTTCGGGATTCCACAGCTGATGCTGATGTGAGCGAATTGATTGATATTTTCCGTATCACAACTGAAACAGCGGATGTAACGCCCAAGAAGAAAGCCAAGAAAAAGAAGGGCAAATCGAAGAAGTAACTGACCTCCCTTGGTGGATCTTTTTCCTTACTTTTATGTTGATTCAACCTAAGATTGAATGCTTCCGTTAATTGCAAAAATAATAAAGGGCGCAGTTTGTAGCTGTCATCATCTGAATACTTCCTGGTGAGAAATACAATGTCCCAGAATTGTAGTAAATGTGGAGCAACCCTGAAACGGTCCGCCAAATTCTGCACCGTGTGCGGCACCGCAACGACAGAATCTGAAACCACCACTAGTCCAACAACACCTTCGACTTCGATTAAATGCACTACTTGTGGTAAATCCCTAAAAGCGGGCATCAAATTCTGTACAAAGTGTGGATCTGCAGTTGAACCTATAGCTGCTCCTACTCACTCTTCGTCTGCTGAAAACGGTTGTCCCCATTGTGGATTTGATAAAAACCCTGTCTCCTCCAATTTCTGTATTAATTGTGGACAAACTATCAACGCTTCAGCACCATCACCACAAGAAACTCCTCCCAGGCAATCTACCCATGCAGTGAGCTCCTCAGCGTCAACCTGCTCGTCATGTGGACGTGAATCAAAACCTGGTTCAATGTTCTGTATCTATTGTGGAGGAAAGTTGACGATTGCAGCTGAAACTGTAACAACAGCAGAAGCAAGCTCAACTAATACTACTGTTACACCCGTAACCGTAGTAGAACCAATCACCGTTCCAACAAAGGTGTTGGCAAGTCTAATGGCTCGCGGACGACAACTTACACTTGAAGAAGAATATGCTAAGAACGGCGTAGACTCCGACGAACTCTTTGAAGAACTAAGTCAGGCTGCAGGTGATAGTGACTTTGAATTAGAAGAACTCATTGATTCCTACATCAATGAAAGTGGTGAGCTTGAACGCCTCGAAGCCCTTCAAGAAAAGGGCGAAGTCAGTCTTCGCGTATATGAACGCTTATCCAAGGAATATGAAGAAAAACTTGAAAACATGGATGTGCAAATTCAAACCGGTGTCCAGCAACTTCAAGGGTACAAGGCACAAATTCAGCTCGATCACACTGAAGCAATGGAAGAACTGGAAACCATCAAAGCCCGGCTACTCATCGGTGATGAA
>JAEOSV010000230.1 GCA_016840185.1 Candidatus Hermodarchaeota archaeon
GACGGAAAAGCCGCTTTTCAAGAAGTTCCACACATCCACATTCACGTCATTCCTCGATTCGAAGGTGATGGATTACGTGTACAAGCTGGTCCCGAATATGGAACAACACCACCAACCGAGGAAATGCAACAACAAGCCAAAAAAATCCGGAAAGCCCTCAAAGAACTCTAGCCCGAAACACTGCCTTGAAACGAAGCCTCAAATACCTGAACTACGGGTGTATCACCTACGCGAAAAGAGGTCCTGGTATCGATGAAGCAACGCGGAACCATCTTCCTCATTTTCTCCCTCCTTATGGTAGGGGCGGTAGCTTCAGCATATTTCACAGCCCAGCCCCCGGTTTACATCCAAGCTCAAACGTTAGCCCTCGGTGACCCGTGGAGCACTCTTTGGATGCGACCTCAAAATGACGCCTTCTCTGCAGCTGCTTTTACGACAGGTGCAGTATTCGTGGCAGGAACCACAATCAACCTCGCAGATATCGTGAACGAAAACATTCTCCTAATCAAATATACGACGGAAGGAGAAGCACTCTGGAACCAGACATGGGCTTCACCCTTTGATGAGGCAGCCTATGCCCTCACAACATCTGCCGATGCATTATACCTTGCTGGAAAAACCACAACAGGACCCTATGGAACCAATGGGCTCCTTGTAAAATTGGACATGAATGGAAATCATCTCTGGAATATTTCATTTGGTAATTTCCCCGCAGAATGGTTTACCAGTGTAGCCGTTGGAACCGATGGTATCTACGTAGGTGGCATATTGCAAAGATCTACACCCAATGATGCTGATGCCCTCATCGCAAAATTTGATTTCGATGGAACTGAGCTATGGTCGGAAACCTGGGATAAAGCAGCGGTTGATCGTGGATATGGAATCGCAGTTGGTTCCGATGGCGTTTATCTGGTGGGTGATTTCGGAGAATTGTGGGATGGTTCAACCAACAATGCATTCCTTACCAAATACTCACTTACCGGAATTGAAGTATGGAATGCCACTTGGGGCGCGACTCAACGTGAGCTCGCCCGTGCAGTCACCGTATGCAATGAAAGTGTCTACGTCACAGGATCCACACAGTCATTTAGTTCCAGCACAACAGGTGAACTCTTTTTGCGCAAATATAACAGCACCAACACCCTACTATGGGAAGAAATCGAAAATACCGGGCAAAACCATGAAGGTATTGGCGTATTTGCCTCCGAGGACATCGTATTCGTGGGCAGTGAATACGAAGATCCGATCGCAGGATACCGAGTTAACCTGCTCAACTACAACACAACCGGTGAACTGAATTGGGAAACCCCTTGGGGAGGCGCAGGAAATTGTCAGCCCTTCGGATTTACCAACGGGGCGAACAGTCATTATTTGGCAGGAACTACAAGCGATTGGCTCTCCGAATCAACCAATGGATTCCTCGTGAAACTCGGATTTGATGGTGAAACCAGTCCTGGACCAATCGAGTTATTGGAACCCAACTTCTTGAATCCCTACGGAACACTCATTCTTTCATGGACTCAAGCCTTCGACGCCGACGGCACCATAGACGTCTATGAACTCCAAATGGATACCACGCCGCTTTTTGATATCCCTGATCGAACCTGGAATGTCAACGCCACAAGTCTCCTTCTCTCAAATCATCCCGTCGGAACCTACTACTTCCGGGTTCGTGCCCGTGATAACTCCAATCTCTTTGGACCGTGGAGCAATATCATCATTGTTAATGTTGCCTTGATACCACCAACGTTGTTTAATCCATGGTTGGCCCCACTGGTTTTAATCATGGGTAGCCTAATTCTGATTGCATTGATACTTTGTGTATTCATACGGCGATGGCGTGTCCAGTAATACATCAACACTAGCCAAATTGGCTCGTGCGATTATCTTCTGCATTTTATGCGGCTCAACTAGGAATGGAACTACTTTGCATCGGGGTCGCCTTGCATCATCCCGAACACATTACCTTCCGTGTCCTTCGCGTAAGCTGCCCAGCCAACACCAGGAACGGCCATTTTCGGGCGTAGAATCGAACCACCAGCGTTTGTTATCTTCTCAAGAGTATCATCAATATTGGACGTGCTTACGATGTTAATGATGGGTTGTGGCGCATCCGATCGATGTTGCAAAGCACCATCAATTCCGGGTGTCCCTTCTTCACCTGTAACAGCCATCCAGTAATCCATGGGACCATCCCATTTCGTGATTTTCCAGCCAAACACCGTTTGATAGAATTTGATTGCCCGTTCAGGGTTGTCGACAGCAATTTCGAAATGAACTACTCGCGTCATAAACTAGCCTTAGTTGTTTTGTCAAATAAATGACATTCATTTCTCAGAGCATGTCCTCAACTTTTGGTGTTTTGAGATAGAGGTATAATCCGACTATCAAAACCAGAACAACAATTCCCAATTTGAGACCATTCATCACCAAGAGGGCTTCGTTGAAAAGAAATCTCGTCGGAATCTGTAGGAAGTATTCAAAAGCCCGATAGGCATGCGTAATGATGGTAATGACTAGTAGCAGATAGATTAATATCGATTTTTCAGGGTCAGAGCGGCGGAGGACAATTCTAAGTATTCCCGCCGCGACTAGAATGTCAAGGATTAGGAAGAGAATATTGACGGGAATAGCCCAGGGGTTCCCTGGGTTCAAAATCACCATTCCAATGAAGAGGGTAGCACCTTCCAAGAGCAGGATGAGCGCAAGAATAAGGCTGGTCCATCGAATCAACTTGGATAAATGCGTCATGTGGTTCCTCCAGTTTATTTCGTGGAAATCGTCCGTTTTCCACGTGGGATAATGAAAGGCACGGTCTCACGGTATACCCCATACGTGTCACCGAATCGTCGGAGCAACTCAACTTCCTCATAGCCCAGCAAAGCAAGCTGTAACGGTGTGTACAGGATTGCCACAATGAGTAAAGGCACAAAATCGAACATCAACGCTAATGCCGGTGTCGCAAGGATGAAGCCAAGGATTTGGGGGTGACGACAATAGGAGTATGCGCCGCCTGTTACAAGGGTGGAGGTTCGACGGCTAATGCCTATCTCACCACCCTGCGCCCGATCTCGACCTAACGAGGTCACACCCCATACGATGAACATGACCGCCAGTATGAGAAGGATCGTTCCTGCAAGGAGTTCAATGAATCGCCATGGGTGCAACAGACTAGCCCCTGGTAGTAATTGCCAGGGAATCTGTGGAAAATACCAAGTTAAGAAGAGGGCAATCACTAGAATTACGAAATAGAGGATGTTGGGAAGAATAACGATGATTGCCTGACCCTTTGAGATTCGACGTATTGATTGTCCCATTTTTTAGTTCTCCAAGATCTTAGTTTGCAATCCTGTCTAGCATAGCACGACTGCCTGTGATACCAACCATGAGTAAATAAATTCCTCCGATGAGCAATCCCGCAGCAATGATTAGAGTGAGAAGGAATTGTGCGACTGTCGGGGAAATCATGATAAAGCCCCCAAGGACAAGAACAACAGCTCCGATAATAACCGCGAACGCACGGTGCCAAGTGGTGTAGGCTGCACTAAAGATACCGGTTATGAGCATGTTCAAACCGAACGCAAGCAGAGTAATGGCTAGAATGATAACCCAGAGTAATCCTCCGAGAGGCCAATAGACGAGGGCAAGCAGCGATGTCACAACTAAAATTATTCCGAAGATGAAATTCAATACCCTTTGCCACCTGGGTTGGAATTTCTCACGATAACCTTTGAACATCCGTGAAACACCGAGTAGGAACAAGCCTACACCAAGAAGAATCACCATGAGTGCCAACCATGCCTCAGTCAGAAGATAGACTGTAGCTGAAAACGAAATGAGAATGAGTCCAATGATAATCTCAAAGATTCGGGTAAAACCACCTAACCTTTCTTCGGACATGGAGTTCACATCAACCTAATTTCAGTGGCCATGCTAAATCAGCTTTCTTGCCGCCTTCCTCTCGTTCTCCTATAAAAGCGGACCCCTTATCCCTGAACCACCAAAGGACAACCTAAATACATCCCTCTACACACTCCTAGCAAGCCATCGGAGCAGGAACCCTATGAACCCCCTTCAACACGCTGCTGACCTCATCCGAAACGCAGAATATCTGGTCGCCCTCACTGGTGCGGGCATCTCCAAAGAATCCAAAGTTCCCACCTTTCGGGGAAAGGACGGTCTCTGGAAACAATACAATGCCATGGACCTTGCTACTCCCCACGCCTTCCAACGGAATCCCCAACTCGTCTGGGAATGGTACACATGGCGTCAAGGGCTCATCGCCAAATGCACACCCAATCCTGCACACCACACATTGGCGGCATGGGAGAACAATGGGCGTCTTAAAACGCTCATTACCCAGAATGTAGACGGGCTCCATCGCCTAGCCGGTTCAACCAACGTGCTTGAGGTCCACGGTGATTTGTGGGCCCTGAAATGTACCACCTGCTCCTATCGCTCACGACTAATACAACCGGCCCAGGGTATCCCCTCCTGCCCGAAATGCAACGCGAACCTCCGTCCCGATGTGGTCTGGTTTGGAGAAAGCCTTCCACCGAAAATCATGGACCAAGTATTCACTGAACTGCAGAACGCGGACATGATCATCGTCATTGGCACATCTGCCATGGTGCAACCAGCCGCCTCGTTTCCCCTCCTCGTAAAACAACATGGAGGGCACATCCTTGAAGTCAACATTGAAAAAACACCACTAACACCCTCAGTCGATGTCCATCTCACTGGGAAAGCTGGAGAACTCCTCCCCCAACTCGACACACTACTTTGATTTTTAACACCAAGTCATTGGGTATTCGGTGGAACACCGGCTAATGACACCTAACCGTGTGATCTCAGCTAGGAAAGACAAATACAAATCAACCCTATCGGCAGAAAGACTGGTTTCTTCGGAAAGCTGCTCCACCGATTTTTCCTCATCAGATAATTGAGAAAGTATTGCCACGGCATCCTTCAGGAAGGCTTTTCGAAATCGCTCATAGACCGCTTCTTCTCCGGCTTTATGAATAATCCACCCCTC
>JAEOSV010000231.1 GCA_016840185.1 Candidatus Hermodarchaeota archaeon
ATCCTCATTCCTAACAAGGGTTATCCATTGCTCCGGATCCCAATCATCAAGTACGAAAGGCCCCCATCCTGCTAGCTGTGCTTGCTTTGCATAGTCTTCCAATGGATTTGCTTCTTGTGCATATTGTAAGGTAGTTGTTTCACTGTAGACCCATGCATGGTCTAGAGAGAATAAGAACGCAAATATTGCTGGTACGAAGTCTGGCCAAGATGGGTTTGTGTACATAATGAATGTATCGTCATCTGGAGCAAAAAGCCCCTTAGAATCTGTACCCCATGCCATGCTGTGTGCATACAGGTGGTATGTATCTTGATTAACTTCTCTAGCAGGTAATTCAAAGTACTCCCATTCCCATGAAAATTTAATGTCGCCCGCAGTTATTGGTTCTCCATCATTAAAGTGTAGACCTGGTTTTAGTGTAAATTCGATGTAGCTTTCTCCATTTTCATCGTGTTTCAGTTCCCAGCTTTGCGCAACCAAGGGATTATATTCACCTACATTGTTGGCGTCAACCCACATCGGTTTAGTAGCAGACATGTGCTTTAGTAGAGTGTTCTTGGTGCCGTACCCAATATTGATTCCGGGGTGGAAATCTGTTGATGTAGTACCCACGTATAGTGTTTTGACCACTCATCCCATTTTTCAGATCGTTCGTCTAGTGCTGCTTGCTGGCTCTGTTGACCCATATACCAGTATGCGCCACCACCAATTATTATGATAGCAATTACTGCAATAGCTATGTTTCGGGTATTTTGTGATGATATTTTTTTTTCCTCCGTTTGTTACCTGAGAAAATCAAGGTTTTTCGTTTATATATGATTTTTGTAAGGGCGGATATCCGTGCGTGCGCAAATATATTTATGAAGTAATAACTATTTTATGACTATGAAAAATTCACATGAGGGATCAATGGCTGTTTATCAACAGTTATTAGATAATCCTATACCAGGCCCCTTAGTTTCATACAAAGGATTCAGAAAAGAAGTATACAAAACAAACGGAAAACACAGGGTAGCTGTAATACGCACAAATAATCGTAGAGAAGGAATAAAAACTGGTTTAAAGAAAATTGGTGGTATAAATAAATTAATAGATGGAATTAAAGGAGAAATAATCATTAAACCCAACTGTAATACTGACGATCCATTCCCGAGAAACTCTCACCACGAAACTATAAGGGTTATTGCTGAAAATTTAATTGCAACCGGGTTTCCAGCAGAGAAAATCTGTGTGGGCGATGCTTCAGGCAGATATAGAGGCCTACCAACTCGAAATACCATCGAAGAAATGGGCATCAAGGATGTAGCTGAAGACTTGGGAATACAGATTGGCTATTTCGAGGAGGAGGAGTGGGTTACAGTGAAACCCCCCAAAGCTACTTCGTGGCCACAGGGAGTAAAAATACCGAAAAGAATCTACGAAGCTGGAAGAGTGATATTAACACCCATAATGAGGCCACACCGTACACCATTATTTACTATAGCAATGAAGCTTGGTGTAGGGTTGTTAGACCCCATTGGGAGAGAATGGCTCCACTGGAAATCAAACGCAGACTTCATGAATCGGATGGTTGACTTGAATCTTGCATTTTCAACGGACCTCGTTGTTACTGATGTAATGAAGTTTTTCACTGGTGGTGGACCTGTGCATAACGTAATGGCAGAACCTGGTCTGATCATTGTAGGAAGCAACAGAATTGCCGCAGATGCAGTTTCTGTATGTCTAATGAAACAGTATAAATCCAATAGAATAAAGGATATCCCTGTTAGAGAACATCTAACATTTACTATCGGTGAAGAAAGGGGAATCGGAAGTTCTTGCATAGCTGATATCGAATTAGTTTCATCTAATCTTGCGGGAGATCCTGAATTCCCAGATGTCATCAACAAAATAAGAGAGGAGCTTATTTAATCCTCATTTTATATTAAAATAAAATTTGTATTCTTTAGCGCCGCCTTCTGGTGTTTGATATCTGGCGCTTTCAGGAAAATCATAGGACACGTAAACTGCCTTAGTCAGCTTACGAC
>JAEOSV010000232.1 GCA_016840185.1 Candidatus Hermodarchaeota archaeon
AAGAATGCGAAAAACGGGTGCAGCGCTTCTTTGACATCTATAACAACCTCGTAACCACACCGAATCGTCCGCTGCAACAACGCGATTTCGAATTATTTGAAATCATGAGTCGTCCACATCAACGGCTCTGGTATATCACAGGGGCCCACATGGCACGCGCCATTGATACCCAAATGGGTCGCGATACTCTATTACAGACTGTCACTTCGGGTCCGGAGAGCTTTTTCCTCACCTATGGCCAAATCCACGATGTGCTGTGACCGATTTTTATTAAAAATCAAACAGTTTTAGGGGACACCTACCGATACTACGATATTCTGATTTCTGGACAATCTGTGGAGGTTTCTGCTGTGAATGAATCGACGGAATGGCTCGAATGGTACTATGAACGATTGGGTGAGGAAAAAAACGTCAACCTCCAACGCAAAGACTCCTACACTAACTGGGCGTTGGTGACACTCTTGGGTTTTCTTGCCATCTATGGCCAACTGTACTTCATTTCCCTCCCCCCAGTCGTCACGTTTGCAGCCTTGACCGTTTCCATCATCCTCATCTTCCGCTTTTACATCCGATCCTGTATCACATCTTCTGATATCCGACGCCAAAACTTTGTCCGGCGTGCCATCGAACGCCACTGGATGCACAAGAAACCTTCCTTGAACCGTATCAAAATGCTCATCAAAATCTTTGACCATGAAGGCTGGGCGGTTGATCACCTGCGTCGCACCCTGTGGGGGCAGCTGAAAGCCGGGTTCCTCGTGCTATTCCTCGCACCCGTTCTAGCCCTAGTGTGGGAAACAATTAACATCCATGGTCGATTCTTTTTGTACCTTGTTCCATTGGAAACGCTGTTCTTCACCTATGTCATCCTAGCCTTCCTTATCATCTACTTGGTCTATGAACTCATCAGTGTCAAGCGGCACAAACCGCTCCAAAAAAAGCCCCAAAAGCCTAAACCCGAGAAACCAGCACCTACTGAGTAGACGCTATTTAGTATGCTCGATGATTGGTTTGATAATTTGTGGAGCTAAGCTAGCTGGAATATCGTGTCCCATGCCTTCGATGATTACTAATTTTGCCCCAGGAATCGCTCCAGCGGTATCTTTCCCTCCTTCGACTGGAACTAGCGGATCTGCATCTCCATGAATCACCAAGGTTGGGATTTTAACAGCTTGTAATGCTGGTTTCCGGTTTCCCGACGCAAGAACGGCAGCCAGTTGTCGGGCAGTGCCTTCAGGGTAAATTCCTCGATCAAAGGAACGCGCGGCGAGGTCCCGAACATAGGTTTCATCAATGGGATAACGTGTCCCGCACAATATCCGTTGTCGGTTCACGGCATACTCGATGTATTCGTCACGAGTTGTTGGAGGTGCCTGTTGTAAGAGCATAAGAGCCTCAGGCTTGGGTGGAGGAAGGTTGGGGTTGCCCGTTGCTGACATAATGGACGTTAAAGTCCGAACCCGTTCAGGATAATGGATAGCGACGGCTTGCGCAATCATTCCCCCCATCGAGACGCCAACAACATGAGCCGCATCTACTTTTAGTTCATCAAGGAGTCCTACCGCGTCCTGGGCCATATCCAATACCTTATATGGAACATCCATTGGCTCACCTTGTTCACGTTGAAACCTTAACGCTATAACATTCGGAACACCTGCGTCTTCAAACTTGGTCGATTTACCCACATCTCGATTATCATACCGAATAACCCAAAATCCCAAAGCAGCCAGTTGCTCACATAATACATCAGCCCAGCGAATCATCTGGGATCCCAATCCCATAATTAGTAGCATCGCTGGATCCTTTGGATCTCCAAAGGTATCATAACACAACTCAATATTGTTAACCTTCACGAGAGTTTCTTTGCTGTGGACTACTTTACCCATGACAATCCCACCATTCGATAATACCCTCTTCACCCGTTTTAATCATTATCTTGTAAGCCTTCTAGGGATAGCATGTCACACCAAGTGAACCACACCGTAAACTCGAATCACTTAAGGTGGAGCACGTCCATGAACAAATGAACCGGTTTACTCGGTCAGTCAGTCTTGGAGTGTGAGAGTCTATGCTCCTCCTTGTTAAGATCAAATGGGCCATCGAACATACAAAGAAAGTTATCCAAATCCGCCTTGACAATCCCATGCCCCCACCCATCAAAACTCTCGGTGAAGCAGTCATCTATGGACAACATAAGGTCATCGGGTTATACGAATCCCCCGATGAAATTACCATGTTCAAAGCACTCACCCCCTATGTGGGTCATGCCACCTTCAAAGTTCTTCCAGCCATAACTGTCGAAAACGCCATTAAAATCTACAGCGGCAAATAACTCCAAAAAGGGGCTAAAGCTAGCCCTATTCCCTCTTTTTGTAACTTAAATTCGTGTCACCTCGAGTTTTTATAAGGTGACGGTTACGAGTGGCAGATAGGTGTGTTCACATTGTCGGAAATGCCACCCCAAGATGTGATGTTTATTATTGATATGCAAAAGAGTGTGTTGAAAGATTTTGAAACCTCCGGATGGATTCTAGATATCGGAGGCGGCGGCGAAGGCATCATCGGTCGTCTTAAAGAATCCAACGTCATTGCCATTGATATTAAAAAAGAAGAACTGGAGGAGGCTCCTTCCGGTCCTCTCAAACTTATCATGGATGCTACGAAACTTCAATTCATTGATGACACCTTTGAAACGGTCACCGCATTTTTCTCCCTTATGTATTTCACCAAAGAAACGCGGCCCCAAGCATTCCAAGAAGCCGCCCGTGTCCTCAAACCCGGTGGAAAATTCCACCTGTGGGATGTAATAATTCCACCCATTTCAGATTCAACAAAAATTTGGTTCGTCATGCCAATAACCATTAAATTACCTAATGAAGAAGTCCAAACAGGTTATGGCGTCCGTTGGGAAGGGCGTGAACAAACCCTTGATGATTATATTCAACTCGCCAAGCAGACTGGACTAAAAGTCCTATCCAAAAAGACAAAAGATCAAACCTTCTACATCGAATTCGAAAAATAACAATTCACAAATTCAGTTAGTAAATCCTACTGGAGCGAAATAGATTGGGTAGTTATTTTACCAGGGTTTGATGAAAGTGGTTGTAGAAACTGGTTTTCAGGTGATGCAGGTAATTTTCTAGAAACCGGAGATTCCGACTTCGCTGACGTCGGGCTTCTGCTGTCTGATATGCCTGTGCAATGGGTCCCAGACGGGGTAATTCAAAGTCTTCTAATCCGAGTCCCTGTTGAATTACTGAAATCGTATACTCTTTCAGATCAGTGAAAAACGCAATCTGCTCATCCAAATACTGTTGCGGATTCTCGACTACGTCCCCGTGACCTGGGATGATGACATCAATATTCATCGTCTTAAACTTCTTATAGGCTGTCAAATACGCTTCAGGGTTTCCAGTGCATTTAGGGTTATTTTGATAAAAACTCATGAACGGCAACCCAAAATTCACACTTCCCACAATAAACAGGTCACACCCAAACAACACCCGTTCGTACGGAAAATACGCCACACTATGCCCTACACTATGCCCACCCACATGAAAGAATTCCACATGCAACCCAGCCTCTCGGAGAACTAGCTGGTCCTCAAACACTTCCTTGGGCCAGCGTCCTAACCGAATTCGCTTGGGCATATTCTCCAAACATCGATGGCTTGTAATCAATGTCGCATCTCTGAACGCTTCACGTCCATCACGATGATCATTATGGGTATGAGACAAAAACCAGTACTTTACCGGCACCTTCCACTTCTTCTCGATTGCTTTTCGTAAGGCCATCCCTACGTCTGCTGAATGTCCAGTCTCTATGGCTATTGCATACTTTTCAAGCGAAATTCCGCCTAACACACAGGATCGGCTTTCTCGTTGTGTGGTAGTATCGACCACCACGTGTTCTGAAATCGAATCAAGTGACACCACGATATTCGATCCTCGTTCTCACAAAGAGACTGCTACTAAAAAATCCGTGCCTTTTATGTAATGTCGAATCAAGGGCAATGAAGATTCATCAATGGAAATAACTGATAATACCGGGCCTGGAAAATCCTCCCTTTGGATGCGAGTAGCTTATGTAGCCTTTGTGCTGTTTTTCATCCTGGGGGGGTCCGTCGTGTGGAGGTTTTGCATCATCCTTTCTTGGTCTCTTCTAGGATTCTATCAGTTCTTTGGAGGGTGGTTTAACCCACTGGGAGTGGTTAGTTTAGGGGTCGCATGGTACATGACCGCGCTGGTCATTTGGTTGTTTGGGCGCAGACGTAAATCGGTGTATATCCCTGCTCTGGATGCCCTTCTCCTTGCGCTCTATGGTACCGTGGGGCTTGCCATCATCCAAACTATCTTTGTCTTCAGTTTTTCCGCCCCCTTCATACTATTAGGAATTAACCTCTTTGTGGGAGTCTTGGCGGTCTGGCTTTTTGGCACCGTCTTGGGTGCTCTTCTTACTCACTATGGCTATCGCTTTCTCTTCATCCGGTTCTACAATCTCAACACCCGTACTGCCCTCGTGTTAGGTGTTGTGGCACTAGGCACCACGTTCCTCGCCAGCTGGATAGCTTCCGCTATAATCTTCATTGGACTAATCGGCTCAATATTTTCCAGACCAATTTGACCAATCACGTGTCAGAACCAAGTGTTTCTTCCTAAATCCAGAGTGGTTTAAAGGAGACAAACCTCCTAACCAACCACCAAATCAGTGGTGCCCACTCGTGATTTACCAATTACCGAAAGACCATTTTAATCGTATCCAACCTCTTCTCCACGGGTTCGACTATCAACTCATCGTCACTGCTGTCATTGAACACACCAGCCCTGGACGCATCCTAGTTGACGACCCCGACCATCCCACCAGCTGTTTCCTCAGCACTCCCGAAGGCAGCTTTCTTGCCGGAAATCCAAACAATACATCCTTCAATCGCGAACTCGGTAAATATCTCCAAGAAAGAATTATTGCCACTAAAACTAGCCCCGCTGACAATAAAGAACTCATTCTCTCTGTTTTTCCCAAAACCTGGACCAAACACTTCACCACTCTCTTTCCCACACAGACCCCAAAACTCATCCCCCGCCACCATTACACCTGCACCCAACTAAAATGGAACCAACCCGTACCCAACGACTTTGCCATTACACGCATTGATCACACGCTCCTTGCCAATTCCAGCGTGTCCATTCCAAATCACGTCACCTCTTGGATGACATCCAATTGGAGATCCCAAGACGCCTTCCTGCAACACGGCTTTGGATTTGCCACAGTACATCAGAAGCAACTAGTCTCCTGGAGCCTCACTGACTGTGTCAGCGAGAATCGATGCGAAATCGGCATCCAAACCCATCCCGATTATCGACGTCAAGGGCTCGCCACCCATACGGCTGCCGCAGCTGTCGACTACGGATTACACCATGGCTTCCAGGAAATCGGGTGGCACACCAGTGTAGACAACATTGGATCCATTAAAGTCGCTGAAAAAATCGGCTTCGAAAAAGTGACTGATTATATCTGGTATCTTTTCAGATTCTAATTATTGGTCAGATTTTGTTGAAAAATAAGAGAGGAGTGCGAATGGTACCCTTTCAGTAACAATGCCAGTTATAGGCGCTCTTGGGCTTGTACTGCCCGCATTTTTTATTATTATAAATGAATGCGTATTCTAACTAGTGCAATCATCGGTCTCAGAATAATGGTTTTTGCTAGTTCGTCATCGAATGAATATTTTATATTCGGTGAACGCCTATTCATATCCAAGGATTACGCTTGAATAGGGCGTAATCTCTCTTCTTGGAGGGAAGAACAATCTTCAAAATTCGAAAGCAATCAAGTCAAACCATCTTGGTACTTGGTTTCACTATACTCCTTCTATCAGTGTTCTTGAATACTAGTCATGGAAACGTGTTTGCTGTTGATACTGGTGCTTGGAACAACATGGCACCCACAACTTCCCCTGAACCCCGAATCCACTCCCCGTTAACCTACCAGCTAAACGCTGGGCTCGTGTTACTCTATGGCGGGTTTAATGCATCGTGGGAACACTTTCAGGATACATGGGTATATGATTATAGTGCCAATACCTGGACGAATCGCGCGCCCTCGACCTCACCTCCAGCTACAGGAGGCCATTGCCTAAGCTATGACTGGCAATCATTGCAA